>JAUVMT010000002.1 GCA_030600085.1 Gemmatimonadales bacterium
CTCGTGGTCGAGGGACGTGTCCTCCAGCACGTATGGGAGTTGGTGGAGCGCTCGGCGGACCGCACGGCCGCTGATCTGGAGAGCGAGCTCCCGGGCGTTCCCGAGGCATCCGCGTCAGGTGGGTGGGAGCGGCTTGGAGCCGCGCCTCTGCAGTTGGCGCCGGACGTACGCATCGAGCCGGGGGTGCTGTTCGATCTCCGAGATGGGCCGATCTGCCTCGACCAGGAGGTCGAGGTACTCGCCGGAACACGCCTCACCGGACCTCTCTATGCCGGCCCATCGAGCCGTCTCCTCGGCGGCTCGATTTCCCGACTCTCGGCGGGTCCGTTCAGCTACGTGCGCGGCGAGATCGAGGAGTCGGTCGTCCTCGGGTACGCGAACAAGGCACACGATGGGTTCCTCGGGCACGCCTACGCGGGACGCTGGGTGAACCTCGGAGCACTCACTACCAACAGCGACCTCAAGAACACGTACGGAACCGTCCGTCTCGCGGGCCCGGCCGATGAGGTCGACACGGGGTTGATGAAGTTCGGCTGCCTGATCGGAGACCACGTCAAGACGGCCATCGGAACGCTGATCCCGACAGGAGCCGTGATCGGTTGTGGGGCGAACGTGCTCTCGCGCCTGCCGGAGAAGTGGGTGCCTCCGTTCAGTTGGGGCGGACCGGAGACCGTGCATCGGAAAGACGGGTTCCTGCGGACGGCCGAAGTGTCGGCGAGCCGGCGCGGCGTTCGGTTCGGTGACGGGGAGCGGGCGTGGCTCTCCGAGGTGTGGGAGCGGGCTACGGCCGCGCGCCGGTGAGCCGCCGGGCATGCGCGTAGCCGCGCTGGGAAGCGGAAGCCGCGGGAACTCGCTCCTGGTCGAGGCCGGGAACACCCGTCTTCTTGTCGATGCCGGCCTCAGCGGGCGCCAGATCGAGCGGCGACTCGCGGCGCTCGAGATCGAGCCCGAGAGCGTGGCCGCCATCGTCGTCACCCACGAGCACCGCGATCACACGAGCGGCGTCGGCGTGGCGGCCCGTCGTTGGGGTTGGCCCCTCTACATGAGCCGCCGAACGGCTACCGCGTGCCGGAGCCTGCTCTCGGGCGAGGAGGAGGTCCGGATCATCGAACGGGAAGCCACCTTTCGGATCGGAGGGGTGGAGGTGCACGCGTTTCTCACCAGCCACGATGCGGCGGATCCGCTCGCGGTCACACTGACGGATTCGGAATCCGGCCTCAAGATCGGTGTCGCCACCGACCTCGGTCGGCCCACCGTTCCGGTGCGAAACGCGCTCCGAGCTTGTCATTTTCTCGTCCTCGAAGCGAATCACGACGACCTCCTGCTTCGTGAGGGCCCGTACCCGTGGTCGGTCAAGGAGCGCATCGGCGGAAGCCGGGGACACCTCTCCAACCGGATGGCGGCCGAGCTGGCTGCGGAGCTTCACCACCCGGAGCTAGGCGGCGTTCTGCTGGCTCACATGAGCGAGGAGTGCAACGACGGGCCGCTCGCCCTGCGCACTGTCGCGGAGGCGCTGTCCGGCATGGATTACAGGGGCTTGATCGATGTGGCGACGCAGGAGCGTCCGACGCCGCTCTACGACGTCGCGGCGTTACGCTCGCGCGTCATGGATGGGGAGCAGCTCCACCTGTTCGCCGGCGGGAGAGGGCGTGCCTAGAGCAGCCTCAAGACGTCATTGGTGATCACCCAGACCATCAGGCCCACGACGAGCACGAGTCCCACCTGCGTGAGTCGAATCCGCTGCTCGACGCTTAGGGCCTTCCCTCGAATGGCCTCGAAGGCCAGGAAGGTCAGATGGCCGCCGTCCAGGACTGGAACCGGTAGCAGATTTAGAATGGCGAGGTTGACGCTGATGATCGCCATGAAGGAGAGAAGCGCCCAGATGCCGGCGCGCGCGGCCCGCCCAGACAGCTGACCGATCAGGATCGGGCCGCCTACCTCCTTCGCGCTGCTCTTGCCGCTCACGAGCTGGCCCAGAAACTCCAGCGTCGTCCTTACCCAGTACCAAGTCCTGAAAGAGCCCTCGGGTATTGCTTCGGTCCAGCCGAGCTCGCGATAACCGCCCTCCGGATCGGAGGTGACCCCGATCTGACCGATCTCGACGGAATCACGGATCACGTCGCTCCAGATGCTAACGCTCCGTGGAACGACGTTGAGGCTCAGGCGCTCGCCGTCCCGATCGACCCCGACGCGGATCTGGGCCTCGGGGCTCTGTTGCACCAACAGTGCGAGCTCGTCGAAGGCTCTGACTCGCTGGCCCTCCACGCTTACGATGCGGTCACCGGGCTGGAAGCCGGCTACGGCCGCCGGCGAGTTTTCTTGGACCTCGCTGATCAGCGCGAGCTGGACCCCCTGCACCCTGGCGACGACGATAAAAGCCGCGACGGCGAAGAGGAGGTTCATGATGACACCGGCAGAGATCACCAGCGTGCGAGCGGGCAGTGACTTCGCGTCGAAATCGCGTGGTGAGGGCTCACGACCTCCGGCCGCGCCGCCCTCCAACATGCCGACCCCCTCTTCCTCCGCCATCCCGGCCATCTTCACGTAGCCGCCCAGAGGGAACCAGGAGATCACGTACTCCGTCTCTCCCCTCTGGAAACCGGCCATCTTCGGCCCGAGCCCGAGGGAAAAGCGCTGCACTTCGATGTCGACGGCCTTGGCCGCGAGGAAGTGACCGAGCTCGTGCACGAAGATCAGCACACCAAGCACGAGCACGGTGGCCAGAACAGTCACCATTGCATCCATGAGCTGCTTTCACCCCAGCTGGCGGTTTGCGGTTCCGGTGTAGGGCCGACCTGGTCGCGGACGGCGGCCAAAGCTCGCGGCCGAGCGGGCGAGACTGAGTGCAGGATCGGTGCCCGGGGAACGCCCGCCCCGCGTCGCCCCGAGTCCCCCTTCAAAGACCCACCGCGGTGAAGAAGAGAAATGCCCCGGGAATGGTCCAGAGAAGCGAATCGAGCCGATCGAGGAAGCCTCCGTGTCCGGGGAGCAGTGAGGACGAATCCTTCTGGCCGCACTCCCGCTTCAGGGCAGATTCCACGAGATCACCGACGATCGCGAGGATCGCGATGAGAAGGCCGAAGAGCAGGGACCGGGCGACGCCTCCGGCCGAGGGGAGCACCCAAAGACCGTACAGGAGGGCCGCGCCGGCCCCCGTCACGATGCCGGCGAGCCCTCCTTCGACCGTCTTGTTGGGGCTGATTGTCGGAGACATCTGTCGACGTCCGAACAACTTACCGCCGGTATACGCACCGGTGTCGGTCGACCAGGTGACGATGACTGGATAGAAAAAAAGTAGCGTACCCTCCACCCGATCGGGGAGAAACCATTCGCGCAGAGGAATGCCGAAGCTCAAGAGGCCGCCGAGGTACACAGCGCCGAAAACCGTCACCGCGGCGTTGGAGAGGGGACGTTCGGGGGGCGGCAGACGGAACGTGGCGACGGCAGCGCCGATCGCGACGGCGACCATGGCGACCACCCACGCCAAGGGGAATCCCAGGCTCAGCACGGCGAGCGGGAGAGCGAGGGCGGTGAGAACTCCGACGCCCATCAGGGGCCGGTGTCCGATCTCACGCATCATCGCCGCGTATTCCCAGTAGCCGACCGCCCCGAGGAAGCCCAAGCCGAGCGCAAGGTAGATCCCGCCGGCGTAAACCACGATGAGGGAAGCCGGAATGCCTACCGCGGCGACGACGAGCCGGCGACGCAGGTCCTTCACGGACGCGACTCCCCACCCATCGCCTGGAGGGTCCAGCGGGAGGCGTGGCCAGCGCTCCGGGAGTGGGGGCTCAAACCTCTACGCGGCCGTATCGGCGCTCGCGCCGCTGATACTCCAGGATCGCCTCGAAGAAGTGAGCACGATCGAAGTCCGGCCATAGGACGGGCGTGACGAGGAGCTCGGCGTAAGCGATCTGCCAGAGGAGGAAGTTCGAGAGGCGTTGTTCTCCGGACGTGCGGATCAGAAGGTCCGGATCGGGCGACCCGGCCGTATAGAGCTCCCGCTCGAAGCGCTCCGCATCCACCTCTTCGGGCTTCAGCTGGCCGGCCAGCGCCGCGGCCACCAGACGACGCGCTGCCCGAGCGATCTCCGAACGCGACCCGTAGCTGAGCGCCAGGTTGAGCGAGAGCGCGGACCCTGACCGTGTCGCCGTTCCCAAGCGCTCGACCGCCTCGCCCGCCTCGGGCGACAGTCGCGCGAGGTCGCCGAAGACGTTGACGCGGACGTCACGCTCCCTGAGCTCGCCCTCCTCGCTATTCGCGTACTCGACGAGCAGATCCATGAGGGCGGAGATCTCGGAGGAGGGCCGAAGCCAATTCTCGTTCGAGAAGGCGTACAGTGTCAGGTGGCGTACTCCCAGATCGAGGCAGGCGATCACGGCCTCGCGAACGGCCTTGGCTCCCTCGCGATGGCCCTCCCAGCGGGGAAGCCCGCGCGCCTCGGCCCAGCGGCCGTTGCCATCCATGATAACGGCCACGTGGGTCGGAATCTCGCCCTGCTGCGTCTCGGCGAGTAAGCGCTCTCTGATCTTCGTCTGCTCGGTGTCAGGCATGGCGCCGCATTCTGACACCCTCGGCCGAGAGTGTCAAAGCACCCGGCCACCAGCCCGCCGACGCCTCCGTATCAGCGCGGCTCATCGGTCGGCGTCGCGACGCCCGACTCCGCGTGACGCCGCAGGCTCCGCACGCCCCCTCGAAAGCTGTAGGCCTCGTACCCTTTGGACTGCATGCGCTCGGCGAGGTGGGCGGTGAGGACCCCTTCGGAGCAATAGAGCACGTAGGTGCGGTCGCGGGCCAACTCCGCGAACTCCCGCGTCAACTCGTCGTACTCGCGGTGCTCGGCACCCGGCCAGTGCCAGGCCAGAAAGGCCTCGGCATCGCGGGAATCGATCACGATCGCGTCGTCGGGAATCTCGCTCATGAACAGGTGGGAGCCGACAAGCTCCGGCGTGTCCAGGCCCCGAAGCCGGAGCATCTGCCTATCGGCGATGGCCTTCGCCAGGACAGCCGGGTCGATGCTTGCCTCCAGAGCCGCCACCCTTTCCGGGCGCGCAGCCGTGACCGGCCGGTCCGGAACGATGGCGCAGTATTCCCTCACTCTGGCCGACAGCTCGTACGTACCGAGCAGCCTGGCTCGATCGAGTATCTCCTCCTTGTCGAAGCCGAGCAGAGGGCGGAGCACGGGGAGCGGCGCGACCGCATCGATCGCCCTCAGGTTCGCCAGCGTCTGCGAGGACACCTGGCCGATCGACTCCCCCGTGACGATCGCATCGGCGCTCACCTCCGCAGCCACCTCGGCGGCCGCGAGGTACATCATCCGCTTGAGGGTCACCTGCCAGTAGGATGGCTTGACGGTCCGCTGAAACTCGGCCATCACGGACTCGAAGTCGACGACGTGAAGCTTCGGATCCGTGCCGTAGCTCCACGCGTCCGCCAGGACCTTCACGACCTCGATCGTGAGCCGCTTGTACGCCGCTCCACCCAGATTGCAGAACAGGTACTCGGCCTCCACGCCGCGCCTGAGGACCATCCAGGCCGCCACAGCCGAATCGAAGCCGCCGGAGATCAGCACGACGGCCTTCCCCTGCACCCCCAGCGGGAGACCTGCCGCGCCGCGGATCGGCCTTCCCACGAAGTAGGCCTCTCGGTCCCGTACCTCGACGCGAACCTCTACCTCGGGGTCGGAGAGATCCACGGTCGCGCCCGGGTTGAGCGCCGCGCCCAACTCGCGCTGGACGTCGTACGAGCTGAAGTCGTGCTGGCCGGTGCGGCGTGCTCGTACGGCGTATCGCCGTCCTCGGACGGTATCGGCATACCGGCGATGGCCGAGATTCACGATCTCGTCCAACGAGGCGTCGCAGCGTCCCTCGACGAGAGAATAGGAGCTGATGCCAAAGACGCGCCTCAACGGATCCAGGATCCCGGGATCGGGCGAGAACACGTGCAGGCGGCTCCAACCGCGGGTCACTCGACAGCGGAGCCCGTGCGAGCGACCGGCGTCCACGATGTTCTTGGCCAGGCGCTTCTCGAATCGAGTCCGAGTGCGCTTCGCCTTCGTGCTCAGTTCCCCGCTGAACCGAACGAGAACCTCGATCGGTTCGGCCTCTTCGGTCACGGCGAGACCCTCATTCACGATCGAGCCATCTTCCAACGCGCCACACCTCCATGACTCCGATGGCGGAAATCGCGCCAACCACCTTCCCGACACCCTAGCAGGAAAGCCCCAAAACGAAAGCCCCGTCGCGGGACGACGGAGCTCTCGCGCAGATGGCAGGGGCGGGATTTGAACCCGCGACCCAGGGCTTATGAGTCCCTTGCTCTACCAGGCTGAGCTACCCTGCCCTCAACCCCCAAAAAAACGCGGCCGGAGAAGGCTCCGGCCAGGTGGACACCGCACCCAATAGCGGGGGCGGGATTCGAACCCGCGACCTTCGGGTTATAAGCCCGACGAGCTACCAGACTGCTACACCCCACAGTGTAACTATCAATGTAGAAGCGAGTTGCCTACCGGTCAACCCGGCGGCCGGCGCCCGTATCGACCTCGATGAAGCGGAAAAGGTGCTCGCCATCGCGGATAAATCCGTACCGCTCGCGAGCGACCTTCTCGATCACTGCCGGCACGGATTCCAAGCTGTCGGCCCAGGCCTCCAGCGAGTCGGTGACCGCCGCCAGCGAGTCTGCACGCTGACCAAGCGTTCGCTGCTCCTGGCGGAGCGTCCGAAGATCGAGGGACGAGTACTCGCCGCCCAGAAGGAGGTAGTATCCTCCGGCCAACCAGAGCGCCGCCACGAGCGTGCGCTGGCCGAGTCTTCTCAGCCTCTCAGACATGAGCTTCTGTACCTTGAGGCGATGAGCGGGACACCCTTAGGATCGCCCCGAGTAAACGTCCGCGCCAGGGTAGGTCGCCGCCGAGCCGAGCTCGCGCTCGATCCGCAGCAGTCGGTTGTATTTGGCGACCCTCTCAGAGCGACACGGTGCACCCGTCTTGATCTGACCGGCTCCGGTGGCCACGGCCAGGTCCGCAATGAACGTGTCCTCCGTCTCTCCGGAGCGGTGCGAGATCACGACCCCGAAACCGGCCGCCTGGGCCAGGCGGACGGCATCCAGCGTCTCGCTGACCGTACCGATCTGGTTCAGCTTGATCAGAATCGCGTTGGCGGCCTCTTCCTCGATCCCCCGACGCAGACGATCCTGGTTCGTTACGAAGAGGTCGTCGCCGACGAGCTGGATCCGGTCCCCCAGCCGGGACGTGATGTGCCTCCAACCCTCCCAGTCGTCTTCGGCCAAACCATCCTCCACGCTCACGATCGGATACTCCTCCGTCCAGGCGGAATAGAGCTCGATCAGCTCCGCAGCGTTCAGTTCGCCGGACTCGCCGGCGCTCTCGAGCCGATACCTTTCGGCGGCCGGATCCCAGAGCTCTGTCGCCGCCGCATCGAGAGCCAGTGCCACATCCTGCCCCGGCTCGTATCCCGCATCCCGGATGGCGGCGAGTATGAGGTCCAGCGCCTGACGATTCGATTCGAGATCGGGAGCTACTCCCCCCTCATCGCCGACGGCCGTCGAGAGCCCGGCGGCCGCAAGTCGGCTGCGTAACGCGTGGAATACTTCGGTGCCTGCTCTGAGGCCTTCGGCAAAATCGGCGGCACCAACCGGAACGACCATAAACTCCTGGATGTCCACGTTGTTATCGGCGTGCGCGCCCCCGTTCAGGATGTTCAGCATCGGAACGGGAAGGACGCCGCGCGCCTCCGGCGCCGGACCGCTCTCACCCGATCCGGGGTCGCCGGCTGACCGGCTGGCCGTCGCCAAATACTCGAACAGCGGCTCGGCCCGCTCCGTCGCGGCGGCACGAGCATATGCCATCGAGACCGCCAGGAGCGCGTTGGCGCCCAGGCGACCCTTGTTCGGCGTGCCGTCGAGCCCGATCAGACGCTCGTCCAGGTCGCGCTGACCCTCGAGGGTGATCCCCGACACCGCCTCTCTGATCTCGCCCGCGACGTGGGACACGGCCCGCAGCGCCCCCTTGCCGCCGTAGCGCGACGGATCGGCATCACGAAGCTCCACGGCCTCGTGTCGGCCGGTCGACGCTCCGCTCGGAACGGCCGCTCGGCCCGATGCTCTCCCCTCCAACCGGACCTCGGCCTCGACGGTCGGATTGCCTCTCGAATCCAGGATCTCCAGGGCGGTGATACTCTCGATGATCGACATTCATCTCCTCGGCTTTGGGCAGCTTTCGACGTCGGACGCATGCGGAGCCAAATTGTACATGGTGGAAGCAGGCTACAAGGCTCGACCCATCGAAGGCGGCCCGAGTGAGCCTGGGTTCTGGGGCGGGCCGGGGCTACGTTAATGCCTTGGCGCGGAACCGGTCCAACAAGGAGGAAACGGATGAACACTCCGATCAGGAGATCCCGTCTAGACTTGAGTAAGACCTTCCGGGGTGCGGGTGCGATAGGCGGCGGAGCCCTGGTGCTTATCGTAGCGATGATGCTGCTGTTCGGCTTCAACCGAGTCGACGACTTCGAAGTAGCCGTGAAGCGCAACCCCGTGACCGGTGCGGTAGACCCCATACCGTACCGACAGGGCCTCTATCACTCGATCCTGCGTTCGTGGACGAACTACGATCGGCGCGAGATCGAGTACCCCCCCTCCGGGCAGAGCGAGCGTCTGGCCGCACTGACGGCCGACCAGCTCTCGATCGAGATCGACGCGGCCTATCGGTACCGGCTGAACCCCGACTCGGTGGTCCACCTGTTTCTCACCGTGGGAGACAAACGCGCGATTCACAACTTCGTGTACAACACCTACCGCTCGGCGGTGCGAGATGCGGTCTCCGAGCTTCTCGCGGCCGACATCCTGTCTCGCGAGCGCACCGGCATCGGTGGCCGGATCGAAGAGCTCATGGCCGCGGGGCTCGTTCCGCGGGGGATCGAGATGACTCAGTTCTTCGTGCGCGAGATCGAGCCGCCGGAGGCGCTTCGTCTGGCGATCGAGCAGAAGCTGGCCCGGGAGCAGCAGGTACAGGCCGAGGGCTATCAGACCCAAGTCGTGCAGGAACAGGCCAACCAGAAGCGCGCCGAAGCCGCCGGCATCCGGGACGCCCAGGAGATCATCGCCGAGAGCCTGACCGGGCCCGCCGGCCAGCGCTACCTCTACTGGCGGTACATCGAGATGCTCGGGGAGGTCGCAGATGGTACCAACAACCTGGTGATCGCGCCGACGGAGGGGGGCATCCCGATCTTCTTCACGCCGGGCGGCTAGACGGCAGGGGAGCTTTCCGCTCGAAGAGGCCGCTCGCGTCGCGCCTCTTCGAGCATCCCGCTGATCTCGGCGCGCGAGCGGGCGAGCAGATCGTCCCGGTCCCCGGCATCGAGTCCGCTCAATTCGATCGGGGCACCGCAGCGCATCAGGAGAGGGCGCGGCCGGAGCCGGAGCCCGTCGGGCATGATCTCGGCGCCGCCGTCGACGGCGATAGGCACCAACGTCGTCTGGGTCTCGATCGCGAGGGCGAAGGTCCCCTTCTTGAAGGCACCCAGCGCTCCATCCCTGGACCGCGTGCCCTCCGGAAACAGGCCCAGCGACAGACCCTCGTTTTTCATCCGCTCGCCGGCCCGCCGCATCGCTTCGGCGGCCTGGGATCGATCCGTCCGGTCTATGAATACGTGGCCCGCCTGACGCATGGCGTGCGCGAAGACCGGTATCCGGGACAGCTCCTTCTTGGCGATGAAGCGCAGCGACACGGGCAGCGTCGCGAACATCGCCCAGATGTCGAACATGGACTGGTGGTTGCAGACGAAGATCTGCGCGCCACCGGGCCGCACATTCTCCAGGCCGGTCACCTCGACCTTCACACCGGCGGCCCGGAGCACCGTCCGGGACCAGTTCCGATGGACCCAGTCGTAGGCGCCCTTCTTCGCCCTCACCAGACCCGCGACGATGGCGGCCAGGGAGAAGAAGATCGTCGAGACGAGAACGACGATGCTGAACGCCAGGGTGCGAATCACTCCGTCCTGCCCGGAGCGAAATGGTCGAATCCATCCAGATCGGCCGGGACGCGCGCCCCGGAGGCGGAGGTCCAGGTCGCGCCCTCGCCTTCTTCGACGACGCCTACCTTCGTCAGCCCGATCTCGAAGCGCCGCTCGAACTCCGCCTGCACCGTTTCGAGGCTGCCCTCCTCGCAGCAAAGGAGCAGCTCGTAGTCCTCCCCGCCGGCCAATGCCAGGCCCAGCGCCGCGTCCCGGCTCGCGTACTCGGAAAGAGGCGGAGCCAACGGCACCGCGTCCAGATCTATCCGGAGCCTCGCCTCGGAGGCGGCAGCGATCTGACGGGCGTCGCCGGCGAGCCCGTCCGACAGATCGATGAGCGCGGTCAGATCGGCGTGCTCGCCGAGCCAGATCGCCTCCGCGATCCTCGCCGTCGGCCTCTCGAACGCCGCCCTGGCGCGAGGGTCCGGTTCCATCGAACGTCCCCACGCCTGGACCGCCGCGGCGGCGCCGCCGACGGCACCGGTAAGCCAGATCTCGTCACCCTCGCTAGCTCCGCCGCGGCCTATCGGCCTGCGGCTGGCGCCGACGGCGCAGACATCGATGGCGACGGCGCTCGGAGAGTGGGCGAGGTCGCCTCCCAGCAATCCGGTCTCGTGCCGTCGCAGGCATTCTCCGACTCCCTCGCCGAGCGCCACGAGCATGCTCTCTTCCGTTTCCGGCGGCACCATCAGGGAAACCAGTACGCCGGCGGGACGGGCAGCCATGGCGGCCAGATCCGACAGCGCCGCAGCCGTGGCCCGATATCCGACGGCCTCCCACCGCAACCAGGCCCGCTTGAAATGAACGCCTTCGACGAAGGCATCCGAGCTGAGAACCACCGATTCGTCGCTCGGCCAGCGGATGACCGCCGCGTCATCTCCCGGCGGTATCTCGACCGATGCCGCCTCGGTTCGGACGGCGGCGATGAAAGCTCGAATTCGATCGAACTCAGGACCGGGCTTCATCCGCCCAGGCTTCAAGCCCACTCCCCCTACCGTCAGATCGCGCGCGCCTACTCGGCCGGAGCCGGAGGCGAGCCGCGCGGCGCCGGAAGAACGAAGAGGTACGGGTGGGCGACGCTCGAGGAGTCCATGATCAGGGATCGCGCCTCAGGGATCCGGTCGGGCAGCTCCGAGGCCGAGTGGCCCACCGGCTCGGGCGCCAGCAGGGCAGAGACGCCCGAGAGGTGAAGCGCGGCCGATGCCGCGTCGGCCGCCGTCAGCCCGACGGCGAGTTGCGCGCCGATGAGACCGGTCAGCACATCGCCGACGCCTCCGGTGGCCAGGGCGGCGTCACCGCTCGTGCTCACGCGGACCGGCGCCTCACCGTCGGCCACCCAGGAAGGCGCGCCCTTCAGCAGCACAGCGCAGCGGAGCGCCCGTGAGGCATCACGCGCCGCCATGGGCCCGTCGGCCACGATCTCCTCGATCGGCCTGCCGACCAGCCGGCTCAGCTCGCCCGGGTGCGGCGTGATCAACGATCCCGGCGGGAGGCGATCGGCCAGCTCATCGGCGGCTCCGGCCCAGGCGTTCAACGCGTCGGCATCCACGACCGCTGGCTTCGCCTCCCGGGCCGCCTCCTCCAGCGCCGCCTGCACGAGATCGCGTCGCCCGCTCCCCAGGCCCGGACCCACGGCCAGGGCGTGAGCCCACGTCACCGCCTCCCGCACGGCCGATTCATCGTCCCATTCCACGAAGATCGTCTCGGGCGCGGCCTTTTGAACGATGTCGCGATTGGCCGGGTCGCCTACGACCCGAACGATGCCGGCTCCGCCGCGCACGGCGCCGCGGGCGGCTAACACGGAGGCACCGGCCATGCCGCGCTGCCCGGCGATGATCGTCACGTAGCCGGAATGACCCTTGTGAGCGTTCGCCGGGCGGGGAAGCAGGAGGCGCGAGACCCAGCCATCGGTGATGGCGCGGAAGCTCATGGGGCTCTCCGGCGGCGGAAAGCCGATCTCCACGGCCACCAGGTCGCCGCAGTAGCCGCGCGCCGGATAGCGCATGAGACCGACGTTCGGCCACCCGAGGCACACCGTGGTCCGCGCCTTGATGCAATCACCGGCCACGGCCCCGGTCGTGAAGTCCGCCCCACTCGGCCCGTCCACTGCCACGATGGGCAGGCCGGAGGCGTTCGCCGAGCGGATCATGCCCGCGACCGGCTCCCGCGGGGCCCCCGTAACGCCGGTTCCCAGCAGGCCGTCCAACACCACGGCCTCGCTGGTCAGTAGCGCGTCCAGCCCTTCGGGCCCCTCCAGCTCGAGGGGCCAACCGGCCAGAACGTTCGGCTCCGGAGGATTGGAGCCGCACCGCACAGCACGTACCTCGCGTCCCCAGGCTGCCAGAGTGCGGCTCGCCACCAGAGCGTCGGCGCCGTTGTGCCCGCTCCCTACCAGCGCGAGAACACACCCGGTCGGGAAGTCGCGCTGCACGGCATGCGCGATCTCACGGCCGGCTGATTCGATGAGGGCCCGTTCCGAGATCGCTCCCGACTCCCTGGCGCTGCGATCCAGCTCCGCCATCTCGTCAGCCGTCGGAAGCCACACGAGCTCGGCGCCGAAAGGCAGCGATGGAGCGGCGGCGGGCTTAGCTGTCATGACGTATCGGCCGGTTCGCGGCTCGTCCCGACTAAGGGGTGGTTTGATCGAGAAAGATAACGCGCCCGCCTCGCGAACGGAGGCGGGCGAGCGCAGCGCGCTCTCGAGCCGTCGGCTTCCGCCGACGGCCCGGCTCTGCGGGCGCTACTTGAAGGACTGGGACAGAGAGCGGCCGAAGCTGATCTCGCCGTTGTCGATGCGGATGTTGAAGCCGCACTCCGGGCTGGAGCATACCCATGCTTTGTACCGAATGGATGCTCCGTCCCGGCCGTAATCGGACAGCGGGATCAGAACGCCTTCTCCGCATTTCATACAGTCGGGAAATTGCGCCGAGTCTTCCACGCGATCACCCCTCCCAGTGGTTGGCGGCCGGCTTCGCACCGCTCCAACTCGTCGAGCGGCTTACGGACGGCTTACGCTGCTCACTCTCCCCACGGATAGCTGGTCTCGAAGGCCTCCTCGAAGCTGAAGAGATCTTCGAAGTCCTCCGGAGTATCCGTCGGCTCTTTGATGAGTACCCCCGACTCCACGAGGAGGAACACGACGTTGCCCATGTCCGATGTGGAGTGGATGCCCCAATGCTGGAGCACGGTGCGTGCGAGGGGCCCGAATCGCTCCAACGCGAGATCCCGAACCGACTCCGCCAGCTCGGCACCCGTAAGGTGCCGTGGATGCTCGAGCTGCAACAGGCGGTGATGGAGCGCCTCGAGCACGAATAGGTACGCCGCCTCCGCATAGCGCGGGTTCCGAAGGGCCAAGCGGCCCAACACGTCGGCCGTCGGAGACGAGCTCATCTTCGCTTCTCTCGCGTTCATCCTGTGCGTCGAAAATCGGCGTGTACAGCGGCGCGCGAGGGATGCAACCCCAAGCGCCGCACCAAACAACGGGTTTGCGCACCACCAAAACCGAATCTGACGGGCCGGTCTTGGAAGGTCAAGTGCAGGTCGTTCCCCTACTCCCGGAGCTGCGGGCCGCCGGGTCCACCGCGTCAGGCCGGCAGGAGAATTGACTCGTCGCCTCCGGCGATCCTGATCCTGCCCGCCGTCGAGTCCCTCAGGACGGACCGCAGGCCGGCCGCGGCGGTACGCGGCACCCCTATCTCGAGCTCGGCAGACTCGGAGAAGGTCTCCTCCAATCGCACCGCATCCGCAGCGTCGAGCGCGCGCATGACGGCGCCCGTGTCGTCGTGGCCGAAGCGGAGGCGGAGCTTGACCCCTTGCACCAATCTTCGCCGTCCCGCCGAAGCCAGTGCCTGCGTCGCCGCGGTCGCGTACGCTCGAGCGAGCGGCCCCGTGCCCAGTTTCGTTCCGCCGAAGTAGCGCGTCACCACGACGGCCGCATCGGTGAGCCCGCTGCCGGCGAGCGCGTCCAGCACCGGACGCCCACCCGTACCCGCGGGCTCGCCATCGTCATCCAGCAGCTCGGTACCGGCAGCCAGACGTGCGGCGAGCACGTGGTGAGTCGCGTCGTGAAACCGTCGACGAACCTCCGCGCGAAAGTCGCGGGCCTCGTCCTCCGACGAGACGGCGCGCACGAAGGCGATGAACCGGGAGCCGCGCTCGCGATACTCAGCGCTCGCGGCATCGGCAGGCACCTCGATCAGCTCGGACAAAGGCGCCTCAGGAGGGGTCAGCTCGCGGAGCCGGCTCCGGCCGGCTCGTACAGCGGGAACGCCTCGCACATCTCCGACACCTCACCGCGAACCGCGTCGACCACGGAGTTGGATCCACCGGACCGGAGCACGCGGTCCATCATGGCCGCAATCGCGCGCATCTCCGCGTCCGCCATCCCGCGGGTGGTGACGGCCGAAGTGCCGATGCGAATCCCGGAGGTCACGAAGGGAGAGCGGGTCTCGAACGGCACCGTGTTCTTGTTCACCGTGATGCCCGCACGCTCGAGCCTCTCCTCAGCGTCCTTCCCCGTGAGGTCGGTGTTGCGAAGGTCGAGCAGGAGAAGGTGGGTGTCCGTCCCGCCCGCCACGAGCTGATACTCTCGTTCACCGAGCGACTCGCCGAGCGCCTTGGCGTTACGGACGACCTGAGCCGTATAGGCGCGAAAGCCCTCGTTCTGGGCCTCCCGAAGAGCGACCGCTTTCGCCGCGATCACGTGCATCAACGGTCCGCCCTGCATCCCCGGAAAGACCGACTTGTCGATCGCCTTCGCGTGCTCTTCGCGACAGAGGATGAGCCCGCCTCGCGGCCCGCGGAGCGTCTTGTGGGTGGTCGTCGTGACCACGTCGGAATGAGGGATCGGGGAGGGGTGCACGCCCGCCGCGATGAGGCCCGCGATGTGCGCCATGTCCACCATCAGGACCGCACCCACCTCTCGCGCGACCTCGGCGAACTCTTCGAACGGAAGGGTGCGCGGGTACGCGCTCGCTCCCGCCACGATCATGTCGGGGTTCTCGCGCCGGGCGGTCTCGCGCACGGCATCCATATCGACACGGCCGTCGTCCTGCCGGACACCGTAGTCGACGACCCGGTACAGCTTCCCGCTGAAGTTCACCGGAGAGCCGTGGGTGAGGTGTCCGCCGTGCGAGAGGTTCATCCCGAGAATCGTGTCCCCGGGACTCAGGAAGGCGAAGTAGGCGGCGATGTTGGCCTGCGACCCGCTGTGCGGCTGCACATTCGCGTGATCGGCTTCGAACAGCTCCTTGGCGCGCTCGCGGGCGAGACTCTCGACCCGGTCTACGTACTCGCAGCCGCCGTAATAGCGCTTCCCGGGATAGCCCTCCGCGTACTTGTTGGTGAGCACCGAGCCCATCGCCTCCAGCACCGCGGGCGAAACGAAATTCTCGCTCGCGATGAGCTCAAGGCCACGACGCTGCCGGTCGGATTCACCGCAGATGGCCTCGTAGACTTCCGGGTCGGTCTCGGCCAGCATGCCTTCCGGCGTGGGGCACGACGGTGCCGTGGTCGCCGTTCCGTATCGTGGCTCGCTCATCGTCGCTCGCTAGGCAGGGGTGTCGGTCGCTTCAGACGTGGGACCGATGAAGTCTCGCGACCCGCTCGACCCGCCGCATCGCCAATCGATCCGCCGCTTCGGCGCTCGTGATCCCCTCGTCTTCGGCCAGCTCGAAGATGCGCGAGAGGACGCCGTAGATCTCGCCGGCCTTTCGCTTCGAGCGATCCAGCGTCCACCCGACGAGTTCCGAGTACACGTTGATCAAGCCGCCCGCGTTGATGACGTAGTCGGGCGCGTAGAGGATGCCGCGCTCCCGAAGGCGGTTGTCGTCCTCTTCGGTCTCCAGCTGGTTGTTCGCCGCGCCGGCGACGATACTCCCATGAAGCCGGGGAATCGTCCGGCTGTTCAGAACGGCCCCGAGGGCGCAGGGAGCGAAGATGTCCGCCTCCACGTCGTAGATCTCATCCGGTTCCACGACGACGGCTCCCAACTCATCGGCCGCTCGATCGACCCGGTTCTGGTCGATGTCGGTCACGATCAGCTTCGCTCCCTCCTCGGCCAGGTTTCGCGCCAGGTAATAGCCCACGTGCCCGACACCCTGAATCGCGACCGTCTTCTTTCCCAGGTCGTCGTCACCGTACTTCCTCAGGGCACACGCCTTCATCCCACGGTAGGTACCGAACGCGGTGACGGGCGACGGATCGCCCGAGCGTCCCATGATCCCCACGACGTATTCGGTCTCCGTGTGCACGTAGTCCATGTCCGAGACCGACGTGCCCACGTCCTCCGCGGTGATGTATCGGCCGCCCAGACTTTCGACCACACGGCCGTGGGCCCGCATGATCATCTCGCGAGTGTGGGTCTTGTTGTCGCCGATGATCACGGCCTTGCCGCCGCCGAGGTTGAGCCCGGCGATCGCCGCCTTGAAGGTCATGCTGCGGGAAAGCCGGAGGACGTCGATGAGAGCGTCGAAGTCGGTCGCGTAGTCCCAGAACCGGGTGCCGCCCAGAGCCGGTCCGAGCGTCGTGTCGTGGATCGCCACGATCCCTTTGTAGCCGCAGGAGGGCTCGTAGCTGAACACGACCTGCTCGTGGCCGTGCTCGGCGAAGAGGTCGAAGAGCTGGGGCTTGTCCACGCCGGTCGCCTCGACCAATTCGTCGATCTGTACGTCCGTATGAGTCACTGGGCTCCGTCCTGTTCTCTGTAAAGCTGTGCCGCGATGATCCAACGGTGGATCTCGCTCGTGCCCTCGTAAATCTCCGTGATCTTCGAGTCACGGAACAGTCGCTCCACCGGGTACTCGCGGCTGTAGCCGTAGCCGCCGAACACCTGCACGGCCTGCCGGCTGATCCACACCGCCGCCTCGCTCGCCACGAGCTTCGCCGCCGAAGAGAGTCGCCGGCTGCGGGGATCTCCGGACGAGTATGCACGTCCGGCCCGCTCCAACATCGCCAACGCCGCCTCGTATCGCGCGGCCATGTCCGCGAGCTTGAATTGGGTACCCTGAAAAGCGCGGATCTGAGACCCGAATTGGCTGCGCTCCTTCGCGTAGTCGAGGGCGTGCTCGAGTGCCGCCTTCGATATGCCGACCGCCTGCGCCGCGATGCCGAGGCGTCCGCCTTCGAGCGCCGCGAGCGCGTAGCGGAATCCGCGATCCGGCTCGCCGATCAGGTGCTCGGGGCCGAGACGCAAACCCTCCAGGGCGACCTCCACGGTCTCCGAACCGCGCAGACCCATCTTGCGCTCCTTCTTGCTCGGGCGGTATCCAGCCGCGTCGGTCGGGACGAAGAAGGCGCCGATACCGCGCGACCCGAGACGCTCCTCCGGCGTGTCCGTGCGCGCGAACAGGAGGACGACATCGGCCGAGGCGCCGTTCGTCACCCAGGTCTTGGAACCGTTCAGGAGCCACCCGTCTCCATCTCGCGTCGCCTGCGAGGTGAGCGCGGCCGCGTCGCTTCCGGAACCGGCCTCGGTCAGGGCGAAGGCTCCGAGCAGCTCGCCACGGGCCATCGGCTTCAGCCATCTCTCCTTCTGCTCATCCGTCCCGTGCCTGAGGAGGATCTGAGTGGGAAGCGAGTTGTGCACGCTCATGGAAACGGCTACCGAAGGATCGCCCCAGGCGACCTCGACCAGCGAGTACAGGTAGGTGAGCATGTCCAGGCCCAGCCCGTCGTATTCCTCGGGCACCAACATGCCCAGGAACCCCAACTCGCCCAGCTTATCCACCGGCGCCCGATCGAAGCGATCCTCCTCCTCGTCCCGTTGCTGGGCCAGCGGCCGGAGCTCGGACTGCGCGAAGGAGCGCGCCAGCTCACAGATCTGACGCTGCTCCTCCGTTAGACGGATCCCCAGTGGTGCGTGCAACATCGGCCTGCGTCAGCCCTCGCCGTATGAGTAGAACCCACGACCGCTCTTTCGGCCCAGCCGCCCGGCGGCCACGTACTTCTTGAGGAGCGGACACGGCCGGTACTTGTCGTCGCCAAGGTCACGCTGGAGCACTTCGCAGATCAAGAGGCACGTGTCCAGGCCGATGAGGTCGGCAAGCTGCAGCGGGCCCATCGGGTGGTTCATGCCCAGCTTCATGACTGTGTCGATCGCCTCCGGGTCGGCCACCCCCTCCATCAGGCAGAACACCGCCTCGTTGATCATCGGCATGAGGATACGGTTGGACACGAAGCCAGGGAAATCGTTGACCTCCACCGGTGTCTTTCCGAGCCGCTCGCAGAGCGCCACGGTGGCCTCCGTCGTCGCGTCGCTCGTCTCCAGCCCACGAATCACCTCGACGAGTTTCATGACCGGCACGGGGTTCATGAAGTGCATGCCGACGACGCGATCCGGACTCTCTACGCCGGAGGCAATCTCCGTGATCGAGATGGAGCTCGTGTTCGTGGCCAGGATCGTCTCGGGCCCGCTAACCTCCCCGAGCCTCGCGAAGATGTCATGCTTCAGCTCGGCCCTCTCCGGCACCGCCTCGACCACGAGCTGGGCGTCGTTCAGCCCGGCGGGATCCGTCGTCGTTCGGATGAGGGCCAGGGCGCCCTCGGCGTCTCCGGCGGAGATCTTCTCCTTCTTCACCTGCCGCTGGAGGTTGCCCTTGATCGTCCCGATCGCGCCTTCCAGGACGCCCGCGTCGACATCGACCAACAGCACGTCGAGCCCGGCCATCGAGCAAACGTGGGCGATCCCGTTCCCCATCGTACCCGCGCCGACAACCCCGACTCGCTGTATGGTTCGCCCCTCTGACACTTCTCAGCTCCTATCGTTGATCGCCCGGACCGGGCCGAGTGAAGCCTCGGCTTCCTCCATCCGTCATCGCGTACGTCATGCATCCGTCACGACGCGTCACGCGCCCGGCGCGCCGTGGGCCGCCTCATGGCCGGCGGCCGAAGCGCGAGGACGCGCAGGGCGAGCCCTGGCCGCTTTCGGGTCGTCACCCAGACGATGCCGGCAAGCGTCACTCCGGTCGCAACCCAGCTGGCTTCGGGCCCGAAGGACCCTCCGGTGAGTGAGCTCGATCCACTCAAGACCGCCTCGATCCCCGGAGTGTCCAGCGAGAAACCGGGAACGGCGTCATCCACACCGCTCACCGGCAGATCGGCGGCGACGCCCATCGCCCAGTTCCAGCCGAAATGAATACCCGTCACAAACCACAGGCTCATCGTCCGCCAAAGCGCGGCTCCCAGCAGGACTCCCGCGAGGGCGATGTTGACCAGAGCGAGAGGCGAGACATGGGGATTCAGGGCGTGAAGGCCGGCGAACACCACGGCCGTCAGCAGGACCGCCGCTGGTCCGCCGAGGGCTTCCGCGATCACCTGCAGCGGATATCCCCTGAGCAGCAACTCCTCGGCGAAGGCCGCCACCGCCAGGAAGGCGCTGAGCTCGAGCAACGTGCCGACGGCGTGTCCGGCGGTGGTAGGCTCTCGCGCCCAAGCGAGGGCCCCGGCCACGACCATGACCAGGACCGCGAGGCCCATGAGCGAGATGCCAAGCAGCGCACCGCTGCCGAACGAGGAGGGGACGAGGCGGTCCACCGGCAAACCGAGCGCGGCCAGGGGCTTACCCTCCACGCCCTCCATCATGAACCAGCTCGCGATGCTCGCCGCCACCAGCGGCACCAGAAAGACCCAGCGCTCCGGCCAGGCGCCGGTGAGCCACGGCGCACCCAACCATTCCGCCAGCTGGTTGAGAACGAGCAGAAGGGTCAGGAATGCCACCACGAAGAGGCCGAGCCGCCAACCCGCGCGTAGGCGACCCGTCGACCCGCGCAGGATCACCGGGCTCTCACCGAGCTCGGGCGGCTAACCGAGAGCGCCGCGAAGACGAGCGCGCAACCGTCCCCCGATGAGGACGGCGAGCGCGATCTTCAGAACATCCCCCGGTAGAAACGAAAGCACGCCCACCCGGAACGTCACCGATCCTGCCCCGAGCGCGGCCAGCCAAGACATGCCGGCCAGGTGGATGAACGCGACACCCAGAACCGCCCCGGCGATCATGGGAAGAACTCCCCTGGATCTGCCGGCCACCCAACCGGCGATTGCGGCCGCGACGGGAAACGCCAGCAGATAGCCTCCGGTCGGTCCGAGCAGATACGCCAGGCCTCCTCCGGCCATGAAAACCGGAAGGCCGGCGATGCCGGCCCCCAGGTAGAGCAGCTGGCTGGACGCGCCCAGGCGCGGCCCGAGAGCGATGCCGCTCAGAAGGACCGCGAAGACCTGCAGGGTGAACGGGACCGCCGTGCCCGGCAGCGGCACCGCCAGCTTCGCTCCCATCGCCGTCAGCGCCGCGAAGACCACGACCGCCAACGCCCGCAGCAGACTCCGCTCAACGCGAGCGGTACGTGTTCCAGATGATATTGTTTTGTTTGCAGTTATCATTGTCAGTATCAAGCGAGTTCTACGCTCATGGCGACCGCGTTCCCGCCGCCCAGGCAGAGCGTTGCAAGGCCCTTGTCGACGTCCCGATCCCGCATCGCATAAACGAGCGTCGTGAGGATGCGCGCACCCGAAGCCCCTATCGGGTGCCCGAGCGCCACGGCTCCGCCCCGGACGTTCACGCGGTCCCAGTCCACCCCCAACTGACGGCCGTCGGCCAGGACCTGGACGGCAAACGCCTCGTTCATCTCGAACAAGCCGTAATCGGCCGCCGTAGTGCCCTCGGCCTCCATCAGCTTCCGCACGGCCACGACCGGAGCGAAAAAGAGGTCGCGGGGGGCCGTCGCGCCGACCGAATATGCCGAGATTCGTACGAGGATGTCCAGGCCGTTCGCCGCGGCGAACGCCTCGGAGGTGATAACCGTGGCCGCGGCTCCGTCGTTCAGGCCCGGGGCGTTGCCCGCCGTGACGCTGAGCTCCTGAACCTCGGGGGGGGCATCGGCACCGAACGCGGGCCTCAGCTTCGCCATGGCCTCCATCGATGTGTCCCGCCGCGGCGGCTCATCGGTGTCGACGACCACGGACCCCTTTCGGCCCGGCACTTCGACGGGAACGACCTCGGCGTCGAACTCACCGGCATCAATGGCCCGAACCGCCTTCTGGTGGCTACATACCGCGAACTCGTCCTGGTCTTCCCGACTGATCTCGGCCTTCATGGCCGTGTACTCCGCGTAGCCGCCCATGTGACACTCGCCGAAGGAACACCAGAGCCCGTCGTTGATCAGCCCATCGATCACCTGGCGATCGCCGAATTTGACCCCCGTTCGATACCCGCGAACGAGATAGGGGGCGTTCGACATCGACTCCATGCCTCCGGCGATGATCACCTGGTTGTCCCCGGCGCGAATGGCCTGTGCAGCCAGCATCGCGGCCTTCAGGCCAGATCCGCACACCTTGTTGATCGTGACGGCCGGAACCGTCTCGGGAACCCCTCCCAGGATGGCCGCCTGGCGGGCCGGAGCCTGTCCGACACCCGCCTGAACCACGTTCCCCATGATCACGTCCTGGATCTCCCCCACCGGCACACCCGACCTCTCGACCGCGGCCTCGATCGCCTTCGCGCCCAGCGCTGGAGCGGTCAGCGGGGAGAGCCCGCCCAGGAATCGGCCCGTGGGCAGGCGGGCCGCGCCGACTATGACCGCTGTATGATCCTTGGTCATTATCTTCACCGTCCTCTTGGCTTCGATCTTCGCACTCGCACCACCCGCACGCTACTCGCCGTCGTAGCGCACGTCCGTCAGCTCGCAGCCACCGCCCTCGCGAGGCCGCGCCACGCCCGTGGCCACCTTCGGATCGTGGCAGAGAACGATGTGCCAGTGCTCCGCTCCGGCCCGGGTCAGCCACGTGCGCTTGCTCTCCAGCGTGACCAGCGGCTCCACGTCGTATCCCATGATCCAGGGAAGCCGGAGGTGGGCGTTCGTCGGGGCGAGGTCCCCGGGATAGAACACCGTGTGTCTTCCCACACGCACGATCACCGACTGGTGGTAGGGGGTGTGGCCCGGTGTGCGCACGGCGGTGATCCCCGGCACCACCTCCACGTCCTCGTCCACGAACTCCAACACGCCCGCCTCCGCCAACGGCGCGAAACTCTCTGGTAGATAGCTGGCTCTTACCCGTTCATTCACCTCGTGTGCAAACTCCCATTCGCCACGTCGAACCAGGTGGCGGGCCCGGCTGAACGAAGGGCGGATCGCTCCGTCATCGCAAAGTGTGGTGCTCCCGCCGGCATGATCGAAGTGAAGATGGGTGCAGATGATGAGGTGCACGTCTTCGGGCTCCACGCCGGCCTCCCTGAGCGAATCTTCCAATCTCGTAGGCCGGCCCGCGTTACGAATCCCGTAGATCTCCTGGAACTTCTCATCCTCCTTGTTGCCCAGGCCCGTATCCACCAGCACCACCTCCCGACCGGTCTCTACGAGCAGGCAGCGCATGGCCAACGGTATCCGGTTGCGCTCGTCCGCCGCGATCTGGCGCGTCCACAGCGGCTTCGGAACGACCCCGAACATCGCGCCCCCATCCAGCTTGAGCCGACCGGCATCCACCGTGCGAACGCGCACCCCACCGTCCTCGCACACGATCATCCGATCCCCCGCCGTCGCCGCCGGCGCTTCGGACGCTCGGACAACCAACTCTGCAGCTCAGCCCAGTGCTCCACACCCTCCCGCTCGACCTCGTCCAGTAGCCGGATGAGCAGGAGCGCTGTCGCCCGGGCATCTCCCCAGGCGCGATGACGGCCGTCGATCTCGATTCCGTAGTACCTCGCAAGGGAGTCGAGGCCACGACGGTGTAGGCCCGGCAGTGCCTTCCGGGCCAGCCGGACGGTGCAAAGTCGCGGTCCGTTCGGGATCATCATCCGGGCCCGCTGAATCTCGGCACTCACGTAGGCCCAGTCGTAGGCCGCGTTGTGAGCGACGAACACGCGGCCCTCCAGCTTCTCCTTGAGATCGTCGCAGATATCTCGAAACCTGGGCGCATCCGACACCATCTCGCCGGAGATGCCGGTGAGCTCCGAGACCCAGCGCGGCACGGGACGATCGGGGTTTACGAGCGTGGTGAACTCCTCCCGTATCGCCCCGCCCCGAACCTCCGCCAGCGCAATCTCTATGATTCGGCCGCCGCTTGAGACCGGTATGCCGGTCGTCTCGACATCCACCACTGCGAACGACACCGTATCCAGCCGTCGCTCTGCTCTCGAGGGTGGCGTCGCGAGCCGCCAAACGCCGTCGCCGTCGACCTCCACCCGGTGATCTTCGGCTAGCAGCTCGAACACGAGGCGTGCCGCCAACCCGGGAGGACCGTTTCTCAAACCAAAGACGCGGCCGGCGATCTTGGAGGTGTGCTGCGGCCTTTCCTCGATCAGGCTGAGCGCATGTGAGACGAGTGATGAGCTCTCCGAGAAGCGCAGGCCCGGATCGTTCACCCGGCCACCCTCATGCGTGGGGAGCGCTCCCCGTCGCGGGAAGAGGTGAGCGCGAACGTGAGCCCCTCGGGCTCCTGGCTCGAGATCAGCGCCTGCTTTCCGGCGACGTCCCTGAGCAGACGGAGGTATAGAGAAAGGCGGCGAACGGCCGACTCGGAGATCTTCTTCACACTCCCAAGACGCTTGTGAAATCCTTCACCAGCAAGATATGAACGCTACTTCCGCTTCTCAACATGACCGCTCAGGCCGCGGGCAAGCGCACGCAGTTCCTGTGGATGAAGCTTCTCGGGCCGGTCGCTAGGATCGAAGCCGATGATCGCCGCGAGCTGCTCGACCTCCTGCTGGGACAGACGGTACTCCGGGGCGCTTCGCAGGATCTTCTGCAGCTGCTTGCGCCGCTGGCCGAAAACCACTCGAGTCAGCTGGCGCAGCGCCGCCTCCTCCTCGGCGACCGGCGCCCCGGGATCGGGATCGATCACGACGACGGCCGAGTCCACCGCGGGCACGGGGCGGAACGCGTTCCTGCCGATGCGAAAGGCGACCCTCGGAGCTCCCCGGACCTGCACCCCGACGCTCAACGCACCGTACGTCTTCGACCCCGGCTCAGCCACGATCCGCTCAGCCACCTCCCGCTGCACCGTAATCACGACGCGTTCCGATGGAGGGCGCATGTCCAGAATGCGAAACAGAAGCGGAGTCGTGATCGCGTAGGGTAGATTGGAGAGCACCCGGTAGGCCCGGCCGACCGGAATCAGCGCCGAGAGGTCGACGTCGAGGGCATCATCGTGAACCACCCGCACGCTCTCGTTATCGGCGAACCTGTCGCGCAGCTCCGGGGCCAGATGATCGTCCTTCTCGACGAGGACGAGGTCAGCCACCCTGCCAGCGAGGCGACCGCCCAGTTCCCCGTGGCCCGCCCCGATCTCGAGCACCACGTCCTGCGGAGGCGCATCCAGCTCCCGGATGATCTTCTCCTGCAGGTTCCGGTCGATCAGGAAGTTCTGGCTGAGCGACCGCTTGGCTCGCCGATGTTCGGGCGCTTCGGCTCTCATCGCTCCCTCTCAGCCGGCTCCTTCGCGGCTGGCCGTCAGTCGGCCATGAGTGCGGTGATGCAGGCGACGTAGACGATGTCCTCAGCGACCGCTCCGCGGGACAGATCGTTCAGTGGACGTGCCAAGCCCTGCAGAATCGGGCCCAGAGCTTCCGCTCCGGCCAACCGCTGCACGAGCTTGTAGGCGATGTTGGCGGCGTCCAGGTCCGGGAAGATGAGCACGTTCGCGTCGCCACCCAGGGGCGAACCGGGAGCCTTGCGTGCCGCGACATTCGGCATGAGTGCCGCGTCGACCTGCAGCTCTCCGTCCGCGACGAAGGAGGGACAGCGCTCCCGGAACAGCCGGAAAGCCTCGCGAACGCGGTCGACCGAGGACCCCTCGGCGGAGCCGTGCGTGGAATAGGAGAGGAAGGCGACGCGCGGTTCGTCTCCGACGATCGTGCGGCGTGCTCGCGCCGCCTGCTCCGCGATCTCGGCGAGCTGGCCGGGCGTCGGATCGGGGAGCACGCCGCCGTCAGCGAACGTGAGCACGGAGTATCCCACCGGCGTCGGCTCGCGCAGCAGCATGTAGAAGGCGCTGGACACGACCTCCGTCCCGGACGCCATCCCTATGCAACGGAGCCCGGCCCGAATCACTGCCGCCGTCTCGGCCTCGGCACCGGCCACCGCCCCGTCCAGCCAGCCTGAACGAACGAGGCCCGCCGCCACCTCCAGCGACGACCCCTCATCGCACTCTTCGAGCGCCGCCACCCATGCATCGGCAGGCGGACGGACGACGTCCAGGCACTCGACGTCAGGTAGAACCTCGCGGAACCGGTCGAGCTCGGCGCCCGAACCCAAAGCCACCGGGTGCACGATGCCTTCGACCGAAAGCCTGGCGATGGCCTCGATCGTCCGCTCGTCGCTGAGCTCCGGAAACCCGATTCGCCGCCCCAGAGAGGCCGCTCGCGTAGTGAGCGACCTCAGAAACTCCGCCTGCCCGCTCGACGCGGCTTCCGCGGGCGGCGTCCGGACGCTCCCCGGCCTCATCCGCCGGCAACACTCGGACCGAGGCGAGCCACCATCGCTTCCAGGACTATGGGAGGAACGAAGGCGGTCACGTCGCCTTTGAGGCGGGCCACTTCGCGGACGAGGGAGGAGCTCAAGAAGGTGTATTTGTTGTCCGGCGTCATGAAGATCACCTCGATCTGCGGCCAGAGCGATCGGTTCATGAGCGCCATCTGGAACTCGTACTCGAAGTCGCTCACGGCCCGGAGACCGCGAATGATGATCGGGGCGGCCGATGTGCGAGCGAAGTCCACGAGAAGCCCTTCGAACGACGAGATCGTGACTCTCGGCTCGTCGTCATAAACGCGCTCCAGGGTCGCGATTCGTTCCTCCAGGTCGAAGAGCGACGTCTTCGGCTGGGTCGCCGTCTCGGCCACGGCCACGATCACCCGGTCAACCAGCTTCAGGCTCCGGCGTACGATATCGTCGTGCCCCAGCGTGATGGGGTCGAAGGAGCCCGGATACACCGCGGTCCTCTCCGCTCTGCTCACTGATCCGTCTCCCTTTCTGAGCCGGTCTTCCCGGCTGTCAGGAACGTCAGCTCGACATCGCCGTAACGACGCGACCACGAGATCTCGCGCTCGCCGGCCAGGGCTCCGGGCTCGTGCTCGACGCAAAGGACGTCGGCGAACGGTCGCTCTCGGAACAGGTCGACCAGACGGTTCGCGAGTCCCTTACGATACGGCGGGTCGGCCAACGCCACATCCCACCGGCGATCCCGGTGCGACTCCAGGAACGCGAACACGTCGCCGCGCCGCAGACGTCCGCGGTCGCTCACTCCCAACCCCTCCAGGTTCGACCTCAGAGCAGCGACCAGCCGGCGGTTGGTCTCCACGAAATCGACCCGGGTCGCTCCTCGCGAGAGCGCCTCGATCCCCAGGGCGCCCGACCCGGCGAACAGGTCGATCACGACCGCCCCCTCGAGTCGAGTGCCGAGCGCGCTGAACCAGGCCTCCCGCACTCGATCGGTCGTCGCGCGGAGCTCCGGCCGCCTGGGGACGAGGATCACGCGGCCGCCGAGCTCTCCGGCGACGATGCGCAGTCTCAAGCGCCGCGGGCGTCCAAAAGGCGAGCCTGGGTACGGCGTCGGCCCCGCCAGTGGTCCTCAACGAGCTCGAAGGCGAGCTCCCAGCTGCCTTCCCGCAGTTCGGCGGCTCGGTCGCCCATCCCGAAGCCGATTGCCTGAAGCCTCCCGCCCTCCTCGCTGAGGACGGAAGCCCTGAGGTGGGATCCGTCTGCGCCCACTCGGACGAGATCCTCGAAGCGCACGTCCCTCGCGAGAAGGACGGGTCGCGGATTCCCGAAACCGAAGGGCTCCAGGTGACGCAGCCAGATGCGGATCGAATCTTGGGCCTCGGTGAGCGTAACCTGCAGGTCGATCTCCAGCTCCTGCGGCTCACCCGCCACGGGCCTCTCCTCCGCCGGGGCCGCGCCGGCCGGATCATCGCCCGGGGCCGCGCCGGCCGACAGGGCGGACACTTCGCTCAGGAACCGCCGCCTGAACTCCTCGAGGGCCTCCCGCCGGACATCCAGCCCCGCCGCTTCGCGGTGCCCTCCGTAACGCTCGAGCAGAGCCGAACACTCATCGAGGACGCCGATCAGATTGGCACCCCCTGCGGAGCGGGCCGAGCCCCTTCCGAGATCTCCGTCGAAGCTGATGATGATCGTGGGTCGGCAGAAGCGCTCGGCGATCCGCGAGGCGACGATGCCGAGCACCCCGGGGTGCCAATCATCGCTCCACAGCACGAACGCCGAATCGCCCTCCGGGTCGAAGCTCTCCCTCAGCTGCGCCTCTGCTTCTTCGGTCACTCGCCTGTCGGTGGCGCGCCGCCGCCGATTGTGGTCCTCCAGCTTCTGCGCCATCGTCTCGGCCTCCGCCGCATCCTCGGTGAGCAGCAAGCGGAGGCCCTCTTCGGCTGCTCCCACGCGCCCCGCCGCGTTCAGGCGCGGAGCGAGCTGGAAAGCCACGTCCTCCGCGGGGACCCGGTCGTCGAGGGGCGTGACCCGCGCCGCCGCCATCAGAGCCCAGAGACCCCGGTTCCTGGTGCGGGCCAGCACCCGCAGCCCAGCCCTCACCAGGGTCCGATTCTCCCCGACCAGGGGACCCCTGTCGGCGATCGTCCCGATCGCTACGAGGTCAAGGTGACGATTCAGCGAACCTGCAGGCCGGCCCGCCCTGCGGTGGAGCGCCGTAAGTAGCTTGAAGGCCACGCCGACTCCGGTGAGGCCGTCGAACGGGTACTCGCTGTCGGCACGGTGCGGGTTCACGATGGCGCGAGCCGCCGGGAGTCGGAGACCCGGTCTGTGGTGGTCGGTCACGATAACGTCAAGCCCGGCTTCGTTCGCCGCGTCGATTGCCTCCACAGCCGTCATCCCGCAGTCGGCCGTGAGGATGAGTCGCGCACCTATCTCCTCCGCCCTGGCCAGGCCGGCCGGTCCCAGATCGTACCCGTCCCGCAACCGGTGCGGGACGAAGGCGTCCACCCGTCCGCCGAGCTCTCGCAGGCCGCGGGCCAGTAAGGCCGCCGCGGTCATGCCATCCACGTCGTAGTCGCCATGTACGAGGATCGTCTCCTCCGCATCGATCGCCTCCTGGACGCGGTCGACCGCGGTCGTCAGGTCCGGAAGCGATTCCGGAGCCGAGAGCGTCTCGAGGCGGGGGCGAAGGTAGTCGCGGGCCGCGTCCGGATCGCGGCAGCCGCGGCGAACCAGGAGCTGGCAGAGGAGTGAGGGAAGCTGGAGGGATTCTCGGAGCGCCTCTACGGCGGCGGCGGAGACCGGTCTCGGCTCGATCCAGCGACGGCGAGGTCGAACGGCCTCTGTCACCCGCAGCTCACTCGACAGGATAGAGGATGATCCCGCAGCCCTCGCAGAGGTGGAGCCGGCTTCGTGAGCGAATCTCGGCCTGACGCTGCTTCGGAATGAAGGTGTAGCAGTGACCGCAGACGCCATCGGGGGTGAGGGCGGCCAACACATGGCGGGTCTTGCCGCCCCGAACCGATTCGTAGAGGCGAAGCGCCTGCCCATCGAGCCTCAGCTCACGGTTCGCGCGGCGATCCCGCTCTACCAGGATCTCCGACTCCAGCTCCGCTCGGCGCGCGTTCGTCTCGCTCTTCAGCCTCTCGTAGGCAGCCCGCTCCTCCGTGAACTGGCCCTTCAGAACGGAGAGCTTCGCCTTCGCCTCCTCGACCTCTTGCATCTCCTGCAACTGCTCGTCCTCGGCAGCCTCCAGATTCCGTCGGGCCGCGTCGGTCTCGGCTCGCACGGCCGTATGCTGCTTCAGGTTTTGCACTTCCTGCCCTCGTTGCTGAAGTCGCTTCAGGGTCTCGCGTCCCGCCTTCGCGGCGCGCTCCGACTTGCGGAGGCGGCTCTCGGCCTTTTCCGAACTTTTGGCGACGGCCTCGGCCCGCACTTCCAATTCGGCCATCCGACGCTCCGACTCGAAGAGCTCGGGCGAAAGAGCCTCGAGCTGCGCCGCGAATCCGGCTATGTTACGGTCGATTTCCTCGAGGCTCCGAAGCGCCTCGAAAGTGCCTAGGGCCGATGTATCATCCATTTCCTTTCCACTCTTCCAAGTCGGACGGCTCGGGACGTTCCAGCCAGTCCAGGACGAGGGCCAACCTCGCCTTCTCGGATTCCGGCAGTCCGGCCCGTATCTCCAGCTGCTCCCGTAGAAGCTCTCTCTTCTGGGCCTCGTCGGCCATCTTCATCTCCCGTCGGATCTCCCTCAGGCGACGCTCGGCCGGCCGGCAGATGAGCCGCTCCACGGACGCCTCGTAGATCTCCTCCGGGTGCGTGAGCTCGGTGGCGTCACCGAGCAGCCCTTCGACGAGCCCCCGGAGATCGCTCGGAACGGCTTCGATGAGCCCCGCGGCGTCCGCGCCCTCGCCCTTCCGGTACCTGTCGCTCAGGGCACCGAACAGCGCGCGATACGCCGGGTGCTGAAAGTGCTCGGTTCTTACGCCATCATCCAGGGCACGGCAAATCCAGGCACGCTCCGTCGCACCCTCGGTCAACAAGGCATCTCTCACCAGAAGCAGGAGAAGGCTGTTCTCAGCCCCCGCCTCGCGGTCGCCGCGGGCTTTCCCGGAGCCTTGTCGGGGCCGCTGCAGCGAACGTGAGCGCAGGGCGACGCGCTTCGGCTCCCTGGCCACTTCGTGCACGATCGTCTCACGGCGCACCCCGGTCATCTCGGCGGCCCGGCCGATATAGATGTCACGAAGCGCAGGATCGTGCACGGCCCGCAACGTGCTCAGCAGATGATCCAGCGCCGTGCGCCGTCCCTCGGCAGAGTCGAAGTAGCCGCGCTCGCCGAGCATCCGAAGCTTGAGCTCCAGCGCATCCATCGCGTCGTCCAGCAAGACAGAGAACCGCTCCCTGCCCAGCCGACGAACGAGCGAGTCGGGGTCCTCCCCCGAAGGAAGCGTGACGATGAGGGGGTGGACGCCGGCCTCGAGCAGTGTGTCCGCCGCGCGAAAGCTCGCCTTGCGACCTGGTGTGTCGGAATCATAGGCCAGGTATGCCTGCGGCGCGTACCGGCCGATCAGTGCCGCCTGTGGCCTGGCGAGCGCGGTCCCGAGCGGCGCCACGACGTTCTCGAAGCCGTGGCGGTTCACCGTCACGGCATCCATGAAGCCCTCGACGACGACGGCGGCCTTCGAGCGGCGCATGGCGTGGCGTGCCGCGTTCAACAGATACAGCGAGCGACCCTTCTCGAATATCGGCGAATCGGGCGAGTTGATATACTTGGGTGCCTCCCGGTCCTCGGGTCCGAGCATCCGTCCCCCGAAGCCCATTGGGCGGTCCTGCAGATCCCGGATGGAGAAGATGAGGCGGTTTCTGAAGCGATCGTAGGGATCGGCGGCGCGCTCGCTCGTGGCCAGCAGTCCCACCTCGAGAAGCGCCGTTTCGTCGACGCCCCGCTCGCGCGCCGCGTCCCTGAGCCCTCGCCAACCCTCCGGGGCGAATCCGACCGCGAAGCGATCCGCTGTCTCGTCATCGATGCCGCGGCCCGCCAGGTAGTCTCGTGCGGCCCGGCCTTCTTCGCTCCGCCGGCGAGCCAGAAACCACTCCTCCGCGAAAGCGGTGACCTCGCGAAGACCGGCATACGGATCGGGCCCGCGGTCCCTCTCATCCGGAACCACCACACCCACGCGCTCGGCCACGTGCCGGACGGCCTCCGGGAAATCGAGGCCGAGGCGCTGCATGACGAAGGAGAAAACGTCCCCACCCTCCCCGCAGACGAAGCACTTGTAGATCCCTCGATCCGCGTCGATCGAGAAGTTCGGGCCCTCCCCGCCGTGAAGCGGACAGGGGCCGCGGTAGCTCTTACCGACGCGCTTGAGCGAGACGTGCTCGCCGCAGATCTCGACGAGGTCGGCGCGGGCCCGAACCTCTTCGACGAGGGCGTCGCTTACCACGAATGCACTTCCTGCGGGCTCTTCAACCGGGCTCCGACAAGTCCACGACGGTCACGCCGCTTCCACCCTCCTGATGCGTGCCGAGGCGAAAGCTCGGGATTCGCCGATCGCCGGCCAACAGCTCCTGCACGCGTCGGCGGAGCGCTCCCGTTCCCTTTCCATGTATGATGCGCAGCGACGGAAGATCCGCCTGGATCGCCGCGTCGAGCGCGGGCAGCAGGACGGCATCGATCTCCTCGACGCGAAGTCCTCGGAGCTTCACCTCGTGGCTCGCTTCCAACACCGGCGCCGGGAGCGTCCCTCGGCGCGCCGGCTTCTCCTCGCCCCCCTCCTGCAACCGGAGGACGTGAGGGGCCACGGTGATGCGCACGCCTCCCAGCTCCACGATGGCGCGGTCGTCACTCAGCTCCAGGAGCCGGCCCACCCCGCCGAGCGAAGCGACCCGAACGGCATCTCCGACCTGTAGAGAGACCGGCGAGGCGACCTCGGAGGGCTCGGGGGCACCGACTCTCAAATCCTCGATCGCGCGCTCGACGGCCCGGCGCGCCTCGGTCGCGGCCGCCGCGGACGCTTCGCTCACGCGGCTCCGCTGCTCGGGGGGAGCGGAGCGGAGGCCCTCCATCACTTCGGCTATTCGTGCCGTCAGTCCGGCGATGGCGTCCTCGACCTCTTTCCTCGCGTCGAGCAGGTAACGCTCGGCGTTCTGGCGCGCCCCCCGCTCGAGCGCCCGTTCACGACGCTCCAGCTCCGCCTGGAGGCGCTCCGCTTCCGCCACGCGCTCCGCCTGGCGGTCTTGCTGCCTCTCCAGCTCACCTCTCCCACGCTCCAACGTCGTCCTGAGGGCCTCGACCTCCTCCTCGCGCTCCTCCAGCTCCGAGAGGACAACCTCCAGGGCGCGGGATTCGTCGGTCAGTCGGCCTCTGGCCTCCACCAGAACATCCTCCGGTATGCCGAGCCGCTCAGATATCTCCAGAGCATAGCTGCGGCCTGGCCGATCGCGTAAGAGCCGGTAGGTCGGCCTCAGCGTGCTCGGGTCGAACTGGAGAGAGGCGTTCACGATCCTCGGATCGTCTCCGGCCAACGTCTTCAGATCGCCAAGATGGGTGCTTACCGCCGTGAGCGCCGCCTGTCCAGCCAGGCGCAGGAGCATCGCGGCCGCCAGGGCCGCGCCCTCCTCGGGATCCGTGTTGCTGCCGATCTCGTCGACGAGGACGAGCGACTGGCCGTCGCTCCTTTCCAGAATCTCCCGAAGGATGCCGATCTGCGCACTGAACGTCGACAACGAGGCTTCGATCGACTGCTCGTCACCGATGATCGCGAAGAACCTCCGAAAGACGGGCAGGCGCGTCCCCTCGCCCACCGGCGGCACGATGCCGCTCTGAGTCATCGCCGATATCAGCCCGAGGGCCTTCAGGAGGACGGTCTTGCCGCCGGCGTTCGGCCCGCTCACGAGCAGCACGGTCTCGGACGGCTCGAGCTCGAGGTCGAAGGAGACGGCCCCTTCCTCGACCGCAAGAAGGATCGGGTGGTAGCCCTGCCGAACGCGGTACGGACCCCGTTCAACCTCCCCGCCGGCACGCGGACGCGAGCCGCCGTGCTCCAGCGCGTAGCGCGCGCGTGCGAAGAGCGAGTCAAGCTCCGACAGCGCCTCCAGGCTCTCTCTCAGCTCGGCGGCGAACGGCCGAAGCTCTTCCGTCATCTCCGCAAGCACTCTCTTCACCTCACGGCGTTCCGCGAGCTCCAGCTCTCGAATCCGGTTCATCGGCTCGATCACCGACGTGGGCTCGATGAACAGGGTTTGTGAGCTCGCCGACTCGTCGTGGACGATCCCACCAACCCGGGATCGCCCTTCCCTTCGGATCGGCACGCAATACCGTCCATTCCGCACGGTGACCGAGGCGTCGGGGACGCGAAACCGCTCCGGCAGCTCTGCCGAGAACCGTTCGAGCCGGCTCACGAGCGAGCTCCGCTCGGCTCTCATCTGCCGCCGCAGCCTGCCCAGCGCCGGAGAGGCGCCGTCGGCGACATCGCCGGATGGGTCGATCGAGCGCTCCAGCCGCTCCTCCTCCGTCTTCCGTTCCAGGAGGCGCCCACCCAGAGCTGCCAACCGGCGGAAGTCATCCGATCGGCGGACGAGGTCGTGGCGGGCCCGCCGAGACGACGAGAGCAATACTCCCACATCTCTCAACGCCGCCTCGTCGAGCACGGAGCCGTCGACATCGAGGCGCCTGAGCGCTCCACGGGCATCCGGGATGGGGGGAGGCGCCCACTCGGAGGTGCGGAGGAGAAAAGTGACCATGTCATCGGCCGCGGCCAGCGCTTCCTCCACATCCTCCCGATGGGAGAGCGGCCGGAGCGCCCTGACTCGCTCGGCGCCCAGCGAGCTACCCGCGTGGCCGGCCACGAGCTCCAGAGCACGCGGAAACTCGAGGAGCCGAAGGGCGTGGTCACGAGCGCTCTCGGCCGCAGCCGAGACGGCCGGGCCCTCGTTCATCTCAACCGGGCGGCCAACGTAGCCTGCGCCCTCCGAGCAGATGGAAGTGCAGGTGGGGCACGGTCTGCCCACCATCCGACCCGGTGTTCGCAACGACCCGGTATCCGGCTTCCAGACCCTCCTGACGCGCCATGGAGGCCGCCGCCCTGAGCAGCTCGCCGGCCAGCTCGGTCCGTGACTCGTCGAGCGCCGAGAGACTCTCTATGTGCTCGCGCGGCACGACGAGCACGTGCGTCGGCGCCTGGGGGTTGACGTCGCGAAAGGCGATCCATCGGTCCCCCTCGCCGATCACCTCGGCCTCGACCTCTCCTTTCGCGATCCCACAGAAGATGCAGTTCATGAAGCCACCTCCGCGTCGCTCTCTCGGGAGCGCTCGCGCCGGGCCAACGGCGTGGGCGGCCCCGCGATCAGACTGACGGCGGAGGCGGCCGCGATCGCCGCCGTCTCGAACCGCAGAACCCTCTCGCCCAGCGTCGCGAGGCAAAAGCCCGCGGCCCGACATGCGGCCTGCTCCGCCGGTGCCATCCCTCCCTCGGGCCCGACCAGGAGGCGGATCCAGCCGTTGGCCCCGGGCCGGTTCGCCAGCAGCTCCGGCAGCGAATCTTCCCCGTGCTGCACCAGAGCGACTCGCAGATCGTCTCGCCTCGAAGCCAGACCCGGCAGGTACTCCTCGAGAGGGCAAGGCGCCCCCATCGTCGGGAGCCGGGAGCCTCCGCACTGTGTGAGGGCGGCGGCCGCCCTGCGCCTCGCCTTCTCCCAACAGACGGGCGCCCGGGCGGCATCCGATACGGAGTTGGAGCGCCGGAACTCGATCGGCTGTAAGCCCAGCACGCCGAGTTCGACGGCCTTTTCGACGAGCCAGAGGGTTCGCTGCTTGGAGCCAATGCCGAACGCCAGCTCCACGTTCAGGTCGGGGGGCGAAGAGATCGTCTCTAGAAGCACGCACCGGGCCCGATTCCCCGTGAGCGAGTCCAGCCGAGCCGCCCACAACCCACCTTCCCCGTCCGTAAGACGGAGCTCCGCGCCGGGCCGGAGCCGCGCGGCGCGGATGTGCCGGACCTCATCGCCGTCAACGGTCACCGGTGTCCCGGGATGCGGCGGAAGGCCGGGCACGTAGAGGGTCGTCCAAGCGCTCATGGAGCTTCGTTGCCTCGCATGAGGTGAAGCTAGGCCTCGGCCGCTACGAGCGTAAAGGCACCGGCCCACCAACCTTCGTCGGTGCTCGTGTGCCCGACCTCGAGACCGGCGAGCCTGGCCGCACGTCGAACGGCGGCAGCTTCCTCTTCCAGGAGCCCGGCCACGATCAGCTCGCCGCCCTCCTTCATCAGTGACGCGAGCGCCGGCAGCAGGGGCTCAACGAAGCTTCGCTCGACGTTCACGATGATCACGTCGAACGCGACCCCGCGCAGAAGGTCGAGGACGCTCCGAGTGATCTGGAGGTGCACGACCCGCACCCGGATATCGACGCCGTTGCGCCGCAGATTGCTCTCCGCCGTGCGCACGGCTTCCACATCGGCCTCGACAGCCAGCACCTCGGCGCCGAGCTTGGCCGCGACGATGGAAAGGATCCCGCTGCCCGCGCCGATGTCCAGGACCTTCTTCCCGGCTCTCGCCGTGTTGGCGAGGAGGCGGATCGCCGTCCGCGTGCTCCCGTGCTCGCCGGTGCCGAACGCCATCTCCGGATCCAACTCGACAAGAATCTCCGGGGATTCGACCGTCGCTGCCGTCCAGGATGGTGCGACGACCACTCGATCGCCAACCCTTCGAGGACCCAGCCCCTGCCGCCACGCTCGGAGCCAATCCTCGTCGGGAGCGATCGAGCAGGCTATCCGGAGGGAGTCGCCGAAGCGCGCCGCGAGCTCCTCGCGCACGCGTCGTTCCGCCGATGCAGGTTGCTCGGCAAGCCAGAGCCACGTCGCCCACCCTCCGTCGGGCATCTCCTGGACGCTGCTTCCGCCCAGCTCGAGCAGGGCGTTCGCTACCACATGACCGGGCTCGTGGCCAGATACGGTGACGATCAACCACTCCCCGGCGCTTGTCGGACGCCGCTGGGCGAGGTCGTCTTTATTCCTTGAATGCTCGGGCATAGCTTAGGGCGACTCCTGACCCAACCATGGTGGCTAACCAGTCAATGACGGACAAGCGACGTGCCTCCACGCTACGAGCGTAGATTACGGTTTGTCTCGGCGGAGTCGAGCCGAACCCCCGGCTCGCGCTTCGATGTGCGCATCACGCTCGCGCTTCAGGATCCCGGCGAAGACTCCGACGAATCGGAGAGCCGGTACGTGGGCGAGGCGAGCGGCGTAGGCGACGTCATTCTGGAGCCGCGACTCGCGGTCGAGGCCACGCTCACTGCGATCGCCGAGGCGACCGGCGACCCCGGGTACTTTCGCCTCCTCGGCATCAAGGTCGTGCACGCGTTCGACACTCGAGTGGTCCTGGTCTGCCTGCGCACCTCGGACGACCGGTCTGCGCAGGTCGTGGGCGCCGTTCCCCTCAGCGGAGCGATGGCACGGACGGCGGCGACGGCGACGCTGGACGCGACGAACCGACTCGTCGACCTAGTGCTCGACCAGGCGGAGGACGAGACGGCCGGCGGGAAGGCCGACGAGACGAAGGGCAAGACGGCCGGCGAGAAGTGAGCTGCGAGGCATGGGCATGAGCACCGGCCGAGGTCCGGGCAGAGAGTCGAGCAGA
>JAUVMT010000077.1 GCA_030600085.1 Gemmatimonadales bacterium
CCGGCGGCGCCACCCTCCTGGAGCTTGTCCATGACCTTGGTGACGGAGCCATCGCCCTTCGCGTCTCCGTCCAACCGCTCCAGCTGCTGCAACTCGACGACCGCCTGGTCACCGAGTAGTTCCTGCAACGCTTCGAGGGCCGTCCGAAGCTTCTCGGCGCGCTGATAGCACCCCTGGATCTGACGCTCGGTCTCGGCAAGCTCGGTCGTCAGTGCCTCGTGGCTCGCCTCCAACACGTCAACTCGCTCTACCATCGGTTGTTCCTCCGCTCGTTCTCGAGTTTGGCTCCCGAACCGCTAGTAACGCCGCCTCAAACCCCCGGGCAGGGATCGAGGGGCAGACTGACCGGGCGCAACGAGTAGTTGTGGTCGTACAGGTTGGCGCCCGTCGCCTTGAAGTACTCCGACCAGAAGCTCTTCACGTTCTGGCTGGCATCCGTATCGATCCTCGCCCCGATCACGACGACACAGATCCCGTCCAGGTCGGGCAGGCGGGCCGAGGCTCGCCGCGTCTCGACCCAGTCCTCCGCCGGCATGCGGCGAAGGCCCTCCATCTCGATCTCCCTGCCCGACTGGAGCATGTCCGAAAAGAGATAGACGGCGGTCCGGTAGTCGCGGAACGGACCCACTTCCGCGGCGACGTCGTGGAAGGTGGAGAGCAGGTCGGTGCCCATGATCTCCTCACGATCGGACGCGTCGGTGAAGGCTCGCAGATAGGCATCGGCATCGCGCTGGAATCGCGCCAGCGTGATGGAATCCCGCGCCACGTCCATGCCCTCCCACTCCCTCTTCGGCACATCCTGGGACCACCTTTGCGGCGGCTCATCCAGCGACAGCTGCAGCACCTGAACCGCGGCGATCCGGTCACCGTGGGAGAGCGCGGTGATCCGCTGCCGGGTGAGCTGCCGCGCGAGCTCGAGCTGGTAGTCGGAGATGCTGGCCGAGCGATCGTAGACGAAGATCGCCAGCTCGGGTGGCCCAGACTCCGCCTCCGATGCGTCCAGGTTCGGTCCGGGGCCGCACGCGGCGAGGCCGAGGCCCGTGATCGCAGCGACCAGAGCGGCCGAGGCTCGGGTCCGGCCTGAGTTTCGTGTGTCCATCAAGCGATCGCCTCCTCCGTGAAGCGTCGGCGCACGCTCTCGAACCGCTCTCTCAGCTCGCGCCGCTCGCGCTCGTAGTCTTCCGGATCCCTTGTTTCCGGATGCGTCTCTTGGGACTCCTCATCGATCTGCATCCCGAGGCGCACTCGCTTCGTAAAGGCGGGGATGGACTGGGGATCGAGCTCGCGCGCCCTGCCGTTCTCCGAGCGGTAGAGAACGATGACGGCTTCTAGTTGATGCACGACCCCCCGCCACTCTTTCAGCGGCTGTTCGGTGACGAGGCTCTTGAGCTCGCGAATGCTCCGAACGAGGTCGGCCAGGACGTGGCTGACCTTGGCGGCCGAGGTTTCGGCGAAGTCTATCTGCTGCACTCGTTCCGTCTCGAACGGACTCTCGTTGAACACCTCCTGCCGTACATCGCGTTGGTGGAAGTACGCCGCGGAGATCGCGCACAGGACAAGCGTCATGTTGAGCAGCAGGATCGGGAAGCTGAGCCGGCTCATGGAAGCGGCGTACTCCCTCAGGTGCATCGCCGCGGCCTCCATGTCATCGGCGCGGTTCGCCTGTTCGTTGGCAGCCAGCAGGTCCCCGTCCACGCGAAGCCAGCCCGCATTACGGCGGAGTTCCTCGACCACCACCACGTCTTCCTGGAAGCGCTTTTCCCCCACCTCGCCGAGCGTGACCCGAGCCTCGTAGAGCACACCGAGGACCAGCAGCAGGCCGACGCCGGAGAGGATCATCGGAATCACGCTCTCCATCGACGTCTTGCCCGACGTGGTCCTCTTCTGCTTGTCCCGGTGCATGACCAGCTCCCGCAGCGAGTGGCCGAAGAAGTGCGCGAGAACGCAGAGGAAGGTGATCACTCCGGCCGCGAGCAACGCCGCGTCCGGCCGGAGGATGAACTGTGCGAAGACCCTCTCGACGCCCGCGAGCCAGCCCGACGACGTCTCGGCGACGAGCTGTATCTGACGCTCCGTGAGTGCATCGCGAGGCAGCAGAGCGCTGAAGACCGGCGCGTTGGCGAAGAACTCCACGATGCCCAGAAAGGAGATCGCAAGCAGATATACCTTGGTCGGCAGGCCGCGACTTGCCTCGTTGGTCTTCTCCAACTCCTCGTTTACCTCCTGCCGGTGGATCGCGGTCTTCGCCTTCAGGCGGCAAAGATCGTTCGTGAAACGCTCGAACCGGTCGATCTCGAGGGATGCGCTTCCCAGATCGCCCGCGATGTCGCGCTCGATGTCGGCCACCTGCTGGTTGAGTCGTCGGCGCTCCTGCGACTGCCAGCGCTGGAAGAAGGCCTTGCAGCGCTGCTTGAGCTCGAGCTCGGTCTCGCTGCCTCTCGAGTTGCTCGGGTCGGGCAAGCCGGACGCCGCGTCCTCTCTCGCGACCTGGATGGCCGCCTCGCGAAGACGATCGATGCCGCCCTGCAGAGGATCGTAGGCCTGAGCCGGTCCGTACCCGTTGGCCGACGGCCCGAGAGCCTCGAGCGCCGCGGCGCTCCCTCCGTTCGCCGCCTCGGCGGACTCGACATCCGTTTGCGCGAGCCACCTCGGGCGTTGACCTTCGGCTCTAATCGACATGTGCCTCGGTCTCCTCGTTGTCTGCCTGCGGGTCGGACGTATCCAGGAAGTACGCCCCGCACGCCAGCTTCAGCATTGGCGTCGCGAGCGACGCCTCCACCTCCAGGTACTGCGCCAGGTCACAGACCTGGTTGACGATGTCCCGCGGATGGCAGGCGCGGGCGAAGATGCCGTGCGGCTCGTAGTAGGTCTCGAAGATGTAGGCGACCGCCTCGCTCTCATACGGAATGCCGCGCGCCACACAGCACCGCTCGAAGATCTCCTCGTACTGCTCCCGGGTGGGATCGCCGATGAGGATCTTGTAGCGGATGCGGCGGAGGAACGCCTCTTCCACGAGCTCCGACGGGTCCAGGTTCGTCGAGAAGATCAGCAGGCACTCGAACGGTACCGGCAGCTTCGGCCCCATCGGCAGCGTGAGGAAATCCACGTTCTTCTCGAGCGGCAGCATCCAGCGGTTGAGAAGATCTCGCGGTCGCACCCTCTGACGGCCGAAGTCGTCGATGATGAAGACGCCGCCGTTCGCCTTCACCTGAGGCGGGGCGCGGAACACGCCGCTCTGTGCGTCGAACTGCAGCTCGAGCTGATCGAGCGTAAGCTCGCCTCCCACCATCACGACGGGCCGATGGACACGGATGAACCGTGGATCGTGTCCCTTCGCCGGCTTCAGCCAGGCGTCGCCGCCGGTTTGCTCCTCTTCGAACACGGGCCGGTGGTGCAGGGGATCGAACATGGAGATGACCTGACCCTCCACCTCGATCGCGAACGGCACGTAGATCGCACCTCCCATCATGTCGGCGATCGCCTCGGCGATGGTCGTCTTGCCGTTGCCCGCGAAGCCGTACAGGAAGAGGGATTTGCCCGAGTTCATCGCCGGACCGAGGCTGTCCATCAGCTCTTGATCCAGGACCATGTGCTTGAAGCCTTCACGCACCATCTCTCGACTCACGCGCGCGTCCTGGACCTTCTGTTTGTCCACGACCGCCCAGTACTGGTCGAGTGGAACGGGAGCGGGACCGACGTAGCGGCTGGAAGGCAGGATCTCGCGCACGCGGCTGCGGCCTTCGCCGGTCAGATCGAAGAAGTAGCCGCGGCGGCCGACGCCCTGGGTGGAACGCACCTCCACGAACCGTCTCTGCTGGAGGGTCAGCAGCTCGTCGTCCAGGATGTGGAAGGGCAGCCTGATGAACTCCTCAAGCTGGGCCCCGGTTCGGGCTCCCTGCTGATTCAGCGTGCGCAGAAGAAGGTCCGAGAGAGCCGCCGAAGTGAGCGCGGTGTCCTCGAGAGATTCTGGAACCGGGGGAGCGGCGTCGGGCCCTTCCCCGGAACGGGATGGCGCCCCACGTAAAGCCGCGGGCTGAGCCGTCCGCCGCGACCCGGTCGTTTCTCTCTCGTCAGCTATCTCGGCCGATCGCGTCTCGGTGACTTCGGCCAGATTCGTAGGTCTGTTCATTGTACTTTCGTGAAGAGGTCGACGATGTGGAAGACGGCGGGGCCAAGGATCACGACGAACATCGCCGGGAAGATGAACAGGACGAGCGGGAAGATCATCTTGATCGTGGTCTTCGCCGCCGCCTCCTCGGCCCGCTGCCTGCGAGAGGTTCGAAGGGTGTCGGCCTGAACGCGCAATGCCTGCGCAATCGAGGTCCCGAACCGGTCGGTCTGAATGAGCATCGCCACCAGCTGGCGCAAGTCGGCCACGTTGGTCCGCTCGCCCATGTTGCGCAGGGCCTGCTCGCGCGGCGTTCCGGCCCGGATCTCGAGGTTGGTGATCTGGAACTCCTCGCTCATCGGACCGCTGAGGCTCTCCATCTCCTCCGAGACGCGGACGAGCGCCTGATTGAGACCCAGGCCCGCTTCCACGCAGATCACCATGAGATCGAGGGCGTCGGGCAGCGCCTTCTGGATGGTCGTGTGCCGTTTCTTGATGCGCCGCGAAAGGATCAGCCGCGGTAGCATCCACCCGGCCGCTGCGGCCATGATCGGTCCCAGCACCACCCGCTCACCCGCGACGCCCGCCAGCGGCCAGCTTACGAGGACGATGGCGAAGAGACCCGCGGCCATCAGCACCCGGGCCCCGAGGTAGATATACAGCGCGCCAGGTTGTCGGTAGCCGGCGTGCAGGAGCCGGGCTCGCATGTCGCGCTCGTTCTTCATCTGCCCCATGCGCTTGCCCATGGCCTCGACCAGGGCGGCGAGACGCTCCCGCTTCTCCTGCCGGCGACGGCGTTCCACCTGGTCGCGCTGGCGGCTTCCCGCCTGGAGCGAGGCGATCCTTCGGTCGACCGCGGCGGGCCGCGACGGGGCGAAGTTCGCGATTGCGAGAACGATCAGCGACACGGAGGCCGCGGACAGGACCATCACGAAATAGATCATTAGATATCGATGTCGATGATTTTGCGGATGCTCAGATAGCCCAGGATCTGCAGTACGGCCGCGGAGCCGAGCGCGACCCTGCCCATCGACTCGTCGAACAGGACGCTCATGTACTCGGGGCTGACCGTGAAGATGATCACCCCCATGACGATGGGCAGAACGGCGAGGAGGTAGCCGGTCAGCCGGCCCTGCGCGGTGTAGACCTTGAGCTGTCTGCGGATCTTGAAGCGCTCGCGAATCGTGTAGGAGAGGTTGTCGAGGATCTCCGCCAGGCTGCCCCCCGACTCACGCTGGATCATCACGGCCGTCACGAAGATCCGCGTGTCCACCAAGGGGATGCGGTCGGCCATCGCCAGCAGCGAGTCACGAAGCGGCAGGCCGAACTTCTGCTCCTCGAACACCTGCCGGAATTCCGTGGAGACCGGATCGGGGAGCTCCTCGGCGATCACCTCCAGCCCGCTGTTCAAAGCGTGGCCGGCACGGATCGAACGGCCGAGCAGATCGATGGCCTCGGGGAAGTGCTTCTCGAACGCGTCCACACGCCGCGTGCGCCGCTTACGGACGTAGGCGTACGGCAGATAGGCCCCGGCGGCCGCCAAACCCAGAGGGAGCAAGGGAACCGGCACCAGGATCATGCCGGCGATCCCGAACGCGGCGGCGATGCCGAAGGTCACGAGAAAGTAGGTGCCGACGCTCCATGACATGTTGGCCTGCTCCAGCAGGTGCGCGATGTCCCGCCGCTGAGGCAGGATCGCCACGACCGCCTGAAGCCATTTGGGGTCCTCCCCATCTTCGCCGCGGAGGAGAGCCAGCGAGATCTCTCCTGATCCGCTGGATCCGAGCGCGCCCTCGGAAAGGTGCTTGATCTGCTCCGCGACGGCCCGTCGCCTCCTCCACTCCTGGAATGCCTCCCAGAGCAGCGCCATCGTCACGACGGCAAGCGAGACGGCGATGAAGCCGAGGATCGCTCCGGACCAGTTGCCGGGCTGGTTCATGCGCCACCTCGCACGGCGGTGAGCCTCGGATCGACCTCGGAGAAGAGCGTGCCGGCGAGGTCGATACCGTATTGCTGCAGCCGCTCGGCGCAGCGCGGCCGAATGCCCGTCGCCCGGAACCGGCCCGTGACGTTCCCGTCCACATCCATGCCTTCGCGCTCGAAGAGGAAGATGTCCTGCATCGTGATCACCTCGCCCTCCATGCCGACGATCTCCGAGATGTACACGATCTTTCGGGTTCCGTCGGCGAGCCTGGCGACCTGGACGACGATGTCGATGGCGCTCGCGATCTGCTGCCGCATCCCCTTCTCGGGGAGCCGCAGGCCGGCCATCGAGATCATCGTTTCGAGGCGGCTGAGGGCGTCCCGCGGGCTGTTGGCATGCAGCGTCGTGAGCGACCCGTCGTGGCCGGTGTTCATGGCCTGGAGCATGTCCACGGCCTCGGCGCCTCTGACCTCTCCGATGATGATCCGGTCGGGCCGCATGCGGAGGGAGTTGATCACAAGCTGTCGCTGCCCGACCTCGCCGATGCCCTCGATGTTGGGCGGCCGCGTCTCGAGCCGGACGACGTGCGGCTGCCTGAGCTGAAGCTCGGCGGAGTCCTCGATGGTGACGATCCTTTCGCGGCCCTGGATGAAGCTCGAAAGCACGTTGAGGAAGGTCGTCTTACCGGAACCGGTACCGCCCGAGATCAGAACGTTGAGGCGCGAGTTGACGACCCCCTTCATGAACTCGAGCATCGGCTCGGTGAGGGTGTCGTTGCGCGTCATGTCCTCGGCCGACACCACGTCGCGCCGGAATTTCCGGATCGACAGATGGGGGCCATCGATCGAGAGCGGCGGAATGATCGCGTTCACGCGGGAGCCGTCGGCGAGCCGCGCATCCACCATCGGCGAGGACTCATCGATCCTCCGGCCGACGGCCGACACGATCCGGTCGATCACCTGTATGAGGTGGCGGTCGTCCTTGAAGCGGACGTCGGTGGCCTCCAGCTTGCCGTTCCGCTCCACGATCACCTGATCGTGGGTGTTCACGAGGATGTCCGAGATCTCGGCATCCTTGATCAGCGGCTCCAGGGGCCCGAGCCCGAAGACCTCGTCCAGGACCTGGTCGACGAGCTCCTCCCGCTCGTGCAGGTTGAGCGGCAGCGTTTGCTCCGAGAGCAGGCCTCGAACGATCTTCTTGATCTCGAAGACGACCGAGTCCCGGTTCAGCTCCTCGATGTTCGAGAGGTTCAGACGCTCCAGTAGCTTCCGGTGCACCTCCGTCTTGACTTCCTGGAAGTGCGAGTGTTCGTCGGTCGGGAGTGGTTCGCGACTCGGCGCCTCCCTCGCGGGAGGAGCGGGGGTTGGCCGCTCCCACGGAAGGGCGTCGACCTCCACCGCGCCTTGAGGAGCGTCCTCGGGCATTCCGTTCTGATCATTCATGCGCGATCGCCTCCTGCTGGGTCGCGACGACGGCCGGCATCTTCACGCCCTTCAGGGGCTTCCCGACCATGTTCCTGAGCCAATTCTTCGGGGCGTCCTTCAGGCTCTTCACGCCGGTGATCTCCGCGCTCAGGGCACGGACGTCCCGCGCGAAGTCCGATCCGCCGGTCAGCACGATCGGCTCGCCGGTGTTGGCCGAGAGAAGGACCGCCTCGTAATCGTTGCGCAGCGTCCAGAAGACCTTCATCCCGAGCATGCTCTCCACCTCGCCGAGGGAGATCATGCCCTTGGACTCGTACCGGTTGACGATGAGACGCATCCACTCCGGGCCTCGACGCGGGTCGAGGTTCTGCAGCAGCGGCAGACAGCGCATCATGTTCCGGAGCGAGGGAAGGTCGGCGGCGGTGAGCAGGAACATCTGGTCCGCCTGCTCGAAGGCCGAGAGCGTGGTCGCGCCGAAGGACTTCGGCGTGTCCACGATGATGTAGTCGTAGTGATGCTTCAGGAACTGTAGGATGTTCAGGATCTGGTCTTCGCTGACCATCTCGACGTCGGCCGGCTTGATCGGGGCCGCCAGCACCTCGACCCCCGACTCGTGCCGCTCGATGTAGGAGGCGAGAAGACCCGAGTCGGCCCGATGGAAGTTCCGGATCAGGTCGACCACGCTGAACCGCGGCTCGATCCCGAGGTGGAGGGCGGTCTCCCCGAGCTCGAGGTCCAGATCCAGGATCAGCGTCCGGTCGCGGGTGAGTCGGTTTATCTGGACGGCCAGGTTGACCGCGAGCGTCGTCGATCCGGAGCCGCCCTTGGGGCTGAACACGGCGATCATCTTTCCGGGCGCCCTCTCCTCGACGGCGGCCTTTCGGCCCGTCCGCCGCCACAAGCGCTCGATCGCCGCGTTCAGGGACTCGGCGTCGATCGGCTTGGGGAGGTACTCGGAGATCCCCGACTGCATCGCCTGCAGGAGCAGCTCGTTGGAGAGCTCGGGGCCGACGCCCACGAGCGTGCGCAACTCCCCGGACTCGCTCAGGTACTGGGCGAACTTGAGCCCGATGTGGGGATCATCCTCCAGATCGAGGAAGATGATCTCCGGGTTCATGACCTTGAGGTCGCTCAACTCGTTGTCGGAGATCTCCATGAACGGAACCGCGATCTCCACGTCGAGAGAGATGAAGTCCGGCCTCTCCTGGAGGATCTCGTTGAGGGATTGGCGGAACTCCGCATCCCTCGAGATCATCGCCCCGGTTACCGACCCGTTCTTCGAGCTCTTGCCTGCCACGACTGCCCCTTGCGCCGGAGGGTTTGTGTGAGATCGCCTCGGCCCGTCACTCGACGAGCTTCAGCACCTTGATCATCGAGCCCGGTCCGCCTCCCACGCCGCTGCCCTCGTAGGCGACGCCGGTGAAGCCCATGAAGCGGGCCCAAACGTTTCGCTTGCCCGGCGGACCGGTATCGACGTGGTCGATCCAGACGCCGGCGAAGTTCATGATCTGGAAGTGAGGGCCGGAGCCCTGCTTGCTGAATGTGTAGGGATCGAAAACGGGGATCGGCCGATACCGCATGCTGCCCTCCACCCGCTCTCCCACGCTGTTCTTCACGCAGTTGCAGCCGTCCGGACCTTCCTCGAAGTGCTCGTCGGGATACGCGGCGATGAGGTCCTCGAACGCCGTTTCGACCGCCTGCTTGTTCCCCGACTCGTCGTATAGCCACTGCTCGAGCGCGAGGGGATCGTCATCTTGGCAGCCGGTGATCCGGTCGCGGATCTCCGAGGTGCC
>JAUVMT010000035.1 GCA_030600085.1 Gemmatimonadales bacterium
CGACGGCGTCGAGCCGTCGGAGCGCGAGAGTTTGAGGAGACGAGCGACGGGATCGTAGCGCGCCTCGGGCACACGCTCGCGTACGGCTGCCGCCTTTTCCTTGGAGATGCGCGTCGCGAGCACACGATCGTGGCTCTGCCACAACCGCTCCACGATGGTCAGTACTTGCTCGGCTGTCTTGTGCTCGCAGAAGACGACTTCGGGCAGTCCCGTTCGAAGTTCCCGGTGAAGGTCCAAGCGAGCGTGCTCGAGGTCCTCGAAGGGCAGCGAGCGAAGCTGTTCGACACCTTCGTCGGGGGTGACGGCGCCCGCGCTGATCTCAGTCAGCAGGCGCTTGAGCTTTGCCGCGTCCACGAATGGATCCGAGAGTCTCGTTCATACTGCCCGACCTAAAGCCGGCGAGGTCGAGAGTGACGTAGGTGTAGCCGATGTCGCTCAGGCGGGAGACGATCGCTTCTCGTGCACGTAAGGCCCGCTCTAGCTCCTCGGGGTCCACTTCGATGCGGGCGATCTCTCCATGATGGCGAACTCGAAGCTGGCCGAAACCCAATCGGCGCAGCTCCTGCTCGGCTCTTTCGACCCGAGCAAGCTTCTCTGGTGTCACTGAGCTGCCGTAAGGAATGCGGGACGAGAGGCAGGCGGCCGCCGGCTTATCCCAGTTGGGCAATCCGAGCTGCCGCGCAGCTTCACGGACGTCGGCCTTCGTGAAGCCAGCTTCTTCGAGCGGACTTCGCACATCGTTTTCGCTCGCGGCAATCCGCCCGGGGCGATGATCCCCTGCGTCATCTGCGTTGGTCCCGTCCACCAGGAAACGGTAGCCCGCCCGGCGCGCCCAGTTGGCCAGCTCCTCATAAACCGTCGACTTACAGAAGTAACAACGGTTGGGCCCGTTGGCGATATAACCTGGCTGCTCTGTTTCCAGAGTCTCGATGGCTTCCCAATGGGCGCCTACCAGGCGGGCGATACGTTTCGCTTCGTCGCGTTCGTGGGCCGGCAGGCTGCCGGAGACGGCCGTCAATGCAATCGCGCCATCTGCCAGCGTATCGAATGCCACCTTCAGCACGAGCGAGCTGTCGACGCCTCCCGAGTACGCGACGGCCACGCTCTGCATCTCATGGAAGACTCTCTCCAGTACTTCCAGCTTCTCTTCTAGCCTCGCCATCTCATCTTCCCACAGGCCGAACGCGTGTCTCGAATGACTCGCCAAGGTAATGCAAATCCCCCTCCGAGCGTGAGAGTCTTGGGCACGAGCCCGGTCCGACTCGCGGGGGTTCGCAGATCAGGCGGATCTGCCGAGGATTGGCAGCGATCTCCTCGTGTCCGCAGCCGGCTACGAGCAACGCTGAGAACCCTGGCCTCGACACTAGAGGTCAACAGCCTACGTAGGTAAGGGGGATGTACGCGGCCGCCAACGGCAAAGGGTGGGCCTCGACCATGACGATCCGAAACAGGAGGCGTAGATCGAATGCGTAGGTGCGAGCTTCGCGGCCGTCGCTTTGGCCTGGTAGTCGTCGCGTTGTCCCTCCTGGCGAGTGCCAGCGAACCGGCATCGGCACAAGTTCGATCCGGACGCCTGGAGGTGCGAATGGTCGACGGCGAGTCGTTGGCCGACAACGCCCTCGGACTGCCGAGCATGCGCCGGGTCTCCGTATACCTGCCGCCCAGCTACGACAGCTCGCCAACTCGCGCCTATCCCGTCGTCTACATCCTGCACGGCATCTTCGATTCCGACTCTGCCTGGACGGTTCCCTGGGCCACGTCACCCGCGGGATACGCGACGCTACAAGAGTTGATGGACCGAGGCGTCGAGGCCGGCGTGTTGAAAGAGATGATTCTCGTCATCCCGAGCTCCGACAAGACCTGTCACTACACGAATTCCCCGCTGAAGGGAAATTGGGAGGACTTCATTCGCCGTGACCTGGTTGGCTTCATCGACCGACAGTACCGGACTCTTGCTCGAGCCTCCTCGCGCGGCATCGCGGGTCATTCGATGGGTGGCCACGGGGCGCTCAAGCTTGCGATGAAATACCCCGAGACCTTTTCTGTCGTATACGGCCTCAGCCCGTCTCTGCTCGGTTGGGGCGGAGACGTGTCGACCGACAACCCGGAGTTCTTGGGCCTCGACACTCTCGATTCTCTTGACGACTTGAGCTCGGCGCACTTCTACGTTCAGGCGCTCGCGAGCGTCGGACAGTGCTTCTCACCGAGCCCAACCGAGGCACCTTTCCTCACGGACTTCCCGTTCGAGGTGCGTGGAGGACGCGTCGTCAGAGCGATGCCCGGCTTCCACCGCTGGGAGGAGCATATGCCGCTCTTCATGATCGACAAGCATGCCGAAAACCTGGAGCGGCTCAAGGGCATCCGTTTCGACACGGGGTTCGACGACGAGTTCTCCCACATCCCGATCACCACCCAGGCCTTTTCGGAAGCCCTTTCAGCAAGGGGGATCGAGCACCAGTTTGAGATGTACAACGGCGACCATCGCAATCGTCTTTGGGGTCGCCACGGGCGGATCTACACGGAGTTGCTTCCCTTCTTCTCAACTCTCCTTGAGACGCAACCCGACGCGCAAGGTCGCAGAGACTAGGTAGCCGACGACGGCGGGATGATGGACCACGGCGGGCACCCAGGTGGTCACCGCGATCACGGAATGCCAACCGGAGACGCCCGAGCGCTCAAGATCTCGGGCTGGCTTACCGGTATCTATTTCGTCATCGAACTCGCGATCGGCATTTGGACCGGGTCGGTGGCGGTCATGTCCGATGCCTTTCACACCTTCTCGGCGGTCGGCGGCGTCCTGATAGCTCTTGTCGCCGCGAACTTCGCTTCACGGCCCGCCAGCCAGTATGCCACCTTCGGCCTGATACGAGCGGAGATCGTGGGCGCTCTGCTGAACGGCCTCTTTCTTCTCGGAATGGCGTTTCTGATCGTCTGGATGGGAATCCAGCGTCTCCGCAACCCGATCGATGTTCCGACAACACCGATGCTAATGGCCGCGGCAGGAGGCTTGGTCACTGAGTTCGTGTCGCTCAGGCTCCTTTATGGAAGGCAGAAGGGGAACCTCAACATGAAGGGCGCCTACTGGCACGTCCTTCAGACGTTCATCGGAAGCCTGATCATTGTCGTCGCGGCGCTGGTCATCCGCTTCACCGGATTCCTGGCGATCGATCCCCTCCTCGGAATGCTCTTCGGCCTCGCGTTGTTCTGGGCCTCCTGGGGCCTCATCGGAGAATCGACGAGAATACTCTTGGATACGGTTCCTCGAGATCTCGATTTAGGCGAAGTGACAGCAGCCGTTTCAGGGTTCCCCGCCGTGCTGAACGTTCACCATGCTCATGCCTGGGCATTGACCTCCGGCAAGAACATCGTCTCGATGCACGTGCTGGTTAGAACCCTCGACGGCGCCGAGTCGCTCCAGCGGCAGATCCAAGAGCTCATGTCGAATCGTTTCGGCGTCTACTTCTCCACGGTGCAGGTAGAGACGGAATGTCTAGAAACCGAGGAGTCCGCGGCGATCGATTTCTCGGCCGAGCCAGCACAACCTCCGCGCAACGGGACGCCTACGCGAAACGCGCCGTCGGCGGAACCGCGCTACTAAGCTCCCGAAGAAGCGATACCGGATCCTCCCCCTTTGACAGAGCGTCGATGAGTGCGCTGCCCACGACGAAGCCGTCCACTACTGGCATTATCTCCCGGACCTGTTCGGCATCCCGCACCCCGAACCCGGCGAGGACCGGCAGCTGCGAAATCGCACGTACCCGATCCAGATAGGCTCGCCGGTCCGGCGTGATGTTCGCTCGTGTCCCGGTGGTGCCCGTGATCGTGACCGCGTACACGAACCCGCCGCTTGCCGCACAAAGCCTTCGAAGCCTCGCCTCCGACGTGGCGGGCGTCACGAGCTGGATCAGGGCGATCTCGCGCTCGCGAAGAGCGGCGGCGAGCGGGTCGCACTCCTCGAGAGGAAGATCGGGAACGATAACCCCGCTAACTCCCGCTCTTCGCGCGTCGGTCGCCAGGGGCGCGAGTCCGTAGGCGAGGAGGGGGTTCAAATAGCTCATCAGTACCACGGGAGCAGCCGGCTGGACCTCCTCGACCCAGCCGAGGGTCATGGCCAGGGTGACGCCGCACTCGAGCGCATGCCGGCTGGACTGCTGGATCGTGACTCCATCGGCCATGGGATCCGAAAACGGTATCCCGACCTCCACGATAGTTGCGGCCTGGGAGACGGCTGCGAGAAGCTGCGGGAATGCCCCGGGCGACGGGTAGCCGCTCGTCAGAAAGGCCGCGATCGCCGGGCGGCCGTCACTTCTCGCCGCCGTGATCGCCGCTTCCAGCAACCTGCCGCCCGCAGTACTCATTCGGTTTGTCGCGGCGCGCTTGTCACGTCCAGGTCCTTGTCGCCGCGGCCGGACAGCCCCACGAGTATCCGCCTTCCGCGATGGACTCGCGCCCAGCGACCAGCTCCAGCGAGGGCGTGCGCCGACTCGAGCGCGGGCAGGATCCCTTCGTGCCTGGAGCATTCGCGTGCCGCGGAAAGCGCGTCGCGGTCCGATGCCTTCTCATAGCTGGCCCGCCCGAGGTGCTGCAGAAGCGCGTGCTCGGGTCCCACGCCGGGGTAGTCGAGGCCTGCGGCGAGCGATCCGGTTTCCTGCACCTGCCCGTTCCGATCCTGAAGAAGAAGGGAGTAGGCACCGTGAAGCACGCCGGGCGTGCCCTCACTCAAAGTCGCGGCGTGACAGCCGACCTCGTCTCGCGTTCCTCCACCCTCGATGCCGAGGAGAGCGACATCATCGTCGCCGAGGAAGGCGTGGAACAGCCCAATGCTGTTCGAGCCACCCCCCACGCACGCCACCGCGACGTCAGGCAGGCGGCCCTCGGATTCGAGGAACTGCGCCCGAGCCTCCTCACCGATGACCCGCTGGAGCTCTCGGACAAGCCACGGATACGGGTGGGGACCTACTGCCGAGCCGATCATGTAGTACGTGGAAGCCGGATCCGAGACCCAGTCCCGCAGGGCTTCGTCGATCGCCGATCGAAGGGTGCGATCGCCCGAATCGACCGCAACCAGCGTCGCTCCCAGCTGTCTGATCCGGCTGGCGTTGGGCGCCTGGCGATCGATGTCCGTGGTACCCATGTAGACGGTGCATGGCATTCCCAGGCGGGCACATGCCGCTGCGGCAGCCACGCCGTGCTGTCCGGCCCCGGTCTCCGCGATAACGCGGCGGGCGCCCATGCGCCTCGCGAGCAAGGCTTGGCCGATCGCGTTGTTGATCTTGTGGGCACCCGTGTGAGCAAGATCTTCCCGCTTCAGGTACACGGTCGCGTCCCAGGCTCGACTCAGTCCGTCGGCCCGGGTGAGCGCCGTCGGCCGTCCCGCCCAGCTTCGCAACTCAACCTGCAGCGCATGCAGGAACACAGGGTTGGTCAAGGCGCTGTGTGCCTCGAACGTGAGGCGTTGCAGCGCCGGGATCAGTGTCTCGGGCACGAAGCGGCCGCCGTAGGGTCCGAAGCGTCCCTGCTCATCGGGCAGACGGCCCGCCAGAAGCTCGACGAGCGTTGCAGACTTTGGAGCAGCCCCGGGTCTGGCCGCCGGACCGCCTCCGAACACCCGTACCACCGGCCGCGCCGCTCTCCTGCCGTCTTGCTCGGCGCGGCGAACCGCCGCAACGAACTCGTGGATGAGCTCCGGACTCTTCACGCCCGGGCGTTGATCGACCCCGCTACTGACGTCCACGCCGTACGGACGCACGTGTCGGATCGCCGCCTCCACGTTCTCGGGCGTAAGGCCGCCGGCGAGGATGAGACGGCGCCTACGGGCGAGGCGCGCAGCCCGCTCCCAACTCGGCCGGACGCCGCGGCCGCCCCGGCCCGGCCCCTCCAGGTGCACCGGAGCGCGAGGGGCGTCCCGACCGAAGTATTGAGCTACCCGTGCGAGAAGATCGGGCGAGTCGTGAAAGACGGGAAACAGCCGATCGCATTCACGCAGCGCCGCCAGCACGGCCGGCGTCGGCTCTGCCTGCACCACGTCCGGCTCGACGACCTCCAGGACGGCTGAGAGAAGCTCTGCAGGGGGCCTGTGGAAGACGGCTACTCTCTCGATCGGCCCGCCAAATCCGGTTAATAGCTCCAGCGCGTCCCCGATCCCCAGCTTCCGCGGCGATTCAGCGAATACCAAGCCCATGGCATCCGCGCCGGCGGACACGACCGCCTCGGCTTCCTCACGCTCCCTGATGCCGCAGATCTTTACACGGATGTGCATCGTTTCCTCGTCTCGCCACGACCGGCGTCTACGAGCCTACGGACGAGGGCGGCAGGCCGGGCGGCCTCCATGAGTGCCGTGCCAACCAGCGCCAGGCAGTAGCCCGCCTTTGCCGCCTCTCGAATGTCGTTCTCGTTCCTCAGTCCGCTCTCTGCCACGCGCGGAGCCCGGGTGGGGCCCTGCTCGGCGAACAGACGGAGACGGGTCCTGCCCACGGTCAGTGTGCTGAGGTCCCGGGCGTTCACGCCGACGAGGAGTTGTATCCCACGAGACGAAGCCAAACCGACGACCGCCCCGATCCTGTCGAGGTCGCGACGGTCGAACGCCTCCAGGAGGACGAAGAGCCCGAGCTCGCCGGCCGCTTGCACCATCTCCTCGAGGCCCTCGTCCGTCAGCAGGCGTACGATGACCAGCGCTCCAGCCGCACCAGCCGCCCGCGCCTCGATGAGCTGGAAGGGATCGACGATGAAGTCCTTTCGGAGGACGGGAACGCTCGTGCATCCGGCCGCACGAGCGAGGTCTTGCAGGCTGCCCCCGAAAGCCGTGGGCTCGGTGAGAACCGAGATCACGGCGGCTCCACCCTCGACGTAAGCAGAGGTCCGCCTCTCGACGTCAGCTCGCGTGCGCCGCACCCGCTCTCGGCGTCCACCTGAGGGAGATCGCCGCTTGATCTCGGCGATCAGATCGAAGCCAGAATCGTGCAGTTTCAGCCGGGGGGGTGCAGGGTCCTGGCGGGCCCTTGTGAGGAGCGCGCCTTCTCGCTCACGCCTCTTGGCGTCGACCACCCTCGCTCTACTCGAGTGAGCCATGACGGCCAGGAAGTCAGACACCGGGCTCGTTTCCATCTGAAGACGGCCGGCCGTCGCGTGCTTGGAGCTTCGCGAGCAGACGTCTCGCGTTGCCGTCGGCCAGGGCCTCATAGGCTCGACCGAGTCCTTCCTCTACGGACCGGGCTGCCCCGCTCACCTCGAGGGCGAGAGCGGCGCCCAACGCGAGAGCGTCACGGTGGGCACCTCGCTCGCCCTCGAACACGGCCGAGAGGCGCTCCGCGTTATTCGAGGCATCCCCCCCCAGCAGAGCAGCGGGTGCGCACCTGGGGATGCCATAGCCTGCCGGATCGCGCACCTCCCGTTTCACGGACCCAGGACGGACATCGAGCAGCTCGAAGGGCCCGATCGGCGTGGCCTCGTCCCACGCAAGTGCTCCGTGGAGGACGAACGCCCTCCGGATCGCCATCCCGGAGAGCGCTTCCGCCATCAGCCGAGCCACCGTCGAATCGAACACCCCGATCACGGCGTACCCGGGCTCGGCGGGATTGGTGAGCGGACCGAGGATGTTGAAGACCGTCCGGATACCCAAGGCGCGGCGCACGGGCGCTATGGCAGCCATAGCGGGGTGGAACCAGGGAGCGAAGAGGAAGGCGAAACCGGTGTCTCCGAGACTCGCCGCGGCCGACGGACCATCCGTTGGCAGAGGAATGCCGAGGCCTTCCAGGACATCGGCGCTCCCCGATTGGCTCGACACCGAACGGTTCCCGTGCTTCACTACGGGCTGTCCACAGGCCGCTGTGAGTAGCGCCGCGCCGGTCGAGAGATTGAGGCTACCCGATCCGTCCCCGCCGGTACCCACGATGTCCACCGCGCCGTCGCTGCCCGGGATGTCGGGCCGTATGGCGCGGCGCCGCATGGCGCCGGCGAAGCCACGGATCTCTCCAGCCGTTTCTCCTTTGGAGACCAGAGCCGCCAGCAGGGCTCCCGCCAGCGCCTCCGGCGCCGGTCCGGTAAGAGCTTCCAGCAGATCGGCGGCCTGTTCTTCCTCGAGGTCACGCCCGCGAGTAAGGTGCTCGAGTGTATGGGTGAGCACGGCTGCGGCCTCCTGTTCGATAGGCCGCGACTCACGCGGTGGAGCTTGGAGGATGGCAACAAAAAACCCACCTCCCGGCTCCGGGGGTGGGTCGCGGCGAGTTACGCGTGACGAACGCGGCTAACCGGTCGGATCCACCTCCGCGTGGATGGAATACCACCACCAGGTGTCAGCGCGCGCCGCCCAATTCAGAACCGAATTGCTCATGCGCAACAGGTAATCGAAGAGCGAACGCACGTCAAGCCCGCCCGGCCATCTCCGGCTTCGCTGCGTGCACCACGCTCGGGCAGCCCCGTACACAGGGAGCTTGACGTCCCGATCAGAGCCCGCTAAGGTTTCGCTCCTATGAAGCAGACGGAGTCGCATCCCGTTTCGCACGCTTACGCCATCGACTCGTGGTGGTGGTGGCACTACGCTCGTGCGGAGGTGGATACGGCCGACTAGCTCCTCGATCACCAACTAGTCTCTGTGACCCGCCTCCGAGCCGCCGGGGGTGGGTTTTTTTGTGCTCGCCGCCGCCGGCCGAAGCGTGTCGCGGCAAGGGCGGATCATGCAAACGGCGTTCGACATCGCGGCGGACCTGGACACCCCGGTCTCGGCCTACCTCAAGCTCAGGCCTCTCGGGGCCCGCTTCCTCTTGGAAAGCGTTGAGCGCGGCGAGCAGCTCGGGCGCTATTCCTTCATCGGCGTCGGCGGCGTGACCGAGGTACGTCTCCAGGCCACCCAAGCGCGCTGCAACGGTGATGTTCAGCCGGCGCCGACGACTCGGGCGGAGCTTCTTCGCTTCTGGAGAGATTCGCTCGAACGCGCACCGCGTCTCCGCCCCTCGCTCCAGGGGCTGCCGTTTCAGGGAGGACTGGTGGGCGCGACCTCGTTCGAGATGATCGATCGGCTCGAGCGCGTGCGGAACGGGGAGGCGAGGGGCTCGGCCCGCGGCTCACCGCCCGACGGCTGGCCGGAAGCGGCGTATTTGTCGCCCCGGGGAATCCTCGTGCTCGATAACGTGACGCGTTCAGCAGCCCTCCTGCACGACGGCACCGAGCAGGAGCGGGCCTCGCTTCGTCGCGAGGTGATCTCGGCGCTTCGCAGCTCCGAGCCGAGCCTGCCGGGCCGTCGGCCGTCCAGGCACGGGACTCCTACGCCGAGCGTCGAACGAACATCCTTTCTTGATGGCGTCGAGCGAGCCAAGGCATACATCAGGTCGGGCGATATCTATCAAGTCGTCCTCTCCATCTGCTTCTCGGGAAGCTGCGACGTGGAGCCCTTCAGCGTCTACCGGGCGCTGCGCCTCCTGAACCCCTCGCCGTACATGTACTTCCTCGAGTTCGGAGATTTGTCGATAGTCGGGTCCTCACCCGAAGCGCTGGCTCGGCTAGAAGGAAAGAACGCCTCCCTGAGCCCGATTGCCGGGACCCGACGTCGCGGGAGCACCGACGAGCAGGACGCTGCGCTCGCCGCCGAATTGCGCGGCGATCCGAAGGAGAACGCTGAGCACGTGATGCTGGTGGACCTCGCCCGCAACGATCTGGGACGAGTAGCGGTGCCTGGTTCCGTTCGGGTGCATCCCTACAAAACGGTCGAACGCTACAGCCACGTGATGCACCTCGTGAGCGGGGTCGTGGGCACCGTGGCGCCGGAGCACGACGCGTTCGACCTGTTCGCGGCAGCCTTTCCTGCGGGCACGGTCGTGGGCGCCCCCAAGATCCGAGCCGCCGAGATCATAGCGGAGCTGGAACCCCAGCCGCGCGGAATTTACGCGGGGACGGTTGGTTACTTCGGCCACGGCGGATCCATGGACCAGGCCATAGCCATTCGAACGCTCGTCTTCTCGGGTGGGCGTTACGCTTTCCAGGCCGGTGCCGGAATCGTCGCCGACAGCGTTCCGGAAACAGAGCACGAGGAAGTTCTGGCGAAGGCGGCGGCGCTCGAGCAGGCCCTGACGCTGGCCGAGGAGGGCTTATGAGCATCCACGTGCTGGTGATAGACAACTATGACTCCTTCACGTACAACCTCGTCCAGGCACTGGGTGTCATGGGACCCCGGATCACCGTGCGGCGCCACGACGAGATCGGCGTCGACGAGGCGCTCGCTTCGGCTCCCACCCACCTGCTCATCTCCCCTGGCCCTGGTCATCCGGAGTCGGCCGGCGTCTCGGTTCCGCTGATCGAAGCGATGATGTCGCGGGTTCCGGTGCTTGGCGTCTGTCTGGGACACCAAGCCATCGCGCACGCGCTCGGGGCGGCGATCGTGCCGGCGCGTTGCCTCAAGCACGGCAAGGCCTCGGAAGTGCGCCACGACGGTCGCTACCTTTTCGAGGGGCTTCCCAACCCGCTGAGCGCCGGCCGGTACCATTCCCTGGCCGTTGACCAAAAGACCCTGCCCTACGAGCTGGAGGTGACCGCCTACACCCGCGACGGCGAGATCATGGGCCTCCGGCACCGTCATCTGCCCACCGAAGGCGTGCAGTTTCACCCCGAGAGTGTGCTGACGCCGTATGGCGACCGTCTTCTGAGCAACTTCCTGCGCAAGAAGGGAGCACGGCGGAGCGACGATCGGACGACCTTACGCCCTGTGGCGGGACCTCGATGATTATCCTCCTGAAGCCGGAGATCGATCAGCCGGGTGAGATCCTTCGATCCATCATCTCAATGGCGCAACGCTACGACGGAGTGTGGGCGAAGCCGTATAGCTACTCCGGTAGAGATTGCGGCATCACGGAGGTTCATCTCATCGGCTCGACCCGGACCGTGCCCACGCAGCCGTTCGCAGCCCTGCCCGGTGTGCTTCGGGTGCTGAGAGTCTCGGCGAAGTACCGGCTCATCGGCAGGCACGGCGGGGCGGAGCCACTGGGCTTCGAGTACAACGGGGTCTCGTTCGGAAGAGAGACGCTGAACGTCTTCGCTGGCCTGTGCGCGGTGGACACGCGTGAGCACGTCGCTCGAACCATGGCTGCGCTGGCCGAAAACGGCGTTGTGACGACCCGGATGGGAGCCTACAAACCAAGGACGAGCCCCTACGATTTTCAGGGGCTCGGTGCGGAATGCCTCCCGTACGTTTTCGAGCTGGCGGGCAAGCATGGGATCCGGGTCATCGCCATAGAAGCCACCCATGCGAGACAGATCGACGAGCTGAGGTCGGCGCTCGAGAACGCGGGGAACCCTACAGGGGTGATGCTCCAGGTGGGTACGCGCAACGCTCAGAACTTCGAGCTTCTCAAGGCGATCGGTCAGCAACGTGACTTTCCGGTGCTTTTCAAGCGGGGCATGGGGATCACGCTGGAGGAGTCGCTCAACGCCTGCGAGTACGTCGCGAGCGAAGGGAACCCGAGAATCGTGTTCTGCTTTCGGGGCGTGAGGACCCATCTCGGGGACCCGCACCGAAATCTGTTGGACTTCGGGCTCGTACCCGTTGTGCTGCGCCAGACACGTCTTGCGGTGTGCATCGATCCATCCCACAGCGTCGGTCGCATGGACCTCGCCCCGGATGGTCTTCCGGATATCTTCCACGCCGTGGGCCAGGGCCTGATCGCGGGGGCGTCGATGGTGCTGGTCGACTTCCATCCGGAGCCGAAGGTAGCGTTATGCGATGGGCCTCAGGCGCTGACGCTGGATCAGCTGCCGCGGCTGGTCCGGTACGCGGCAACGGCTCGCGCCGCCTACGAATCCCTTGTCGCAGCCCACAACGGCGCCGGCGCGGATACACGGCTTCAGAAGGAGAGTCACATGGAGCAGGCCGATGCCGCCGGTCGCAGCCGTCTTCCGTTTGGTAGGGCCCGGTCCTCCGTCTCTATCACGGGCTCACGCGCGGCGGCTCCATAGCAGGGGTCGTTGGCCGGGCGGATCAGAAGGACCAGCCGAACGAGCTCGTGATACTGAGGTCGTTTTTCTCGGTGCCATCCGTCGGCGGCTGGCTGTCGAACTGCTCATTCACTCCCACCTTGAAGTAGAAGTCCTTGACGATCTCGTGCTTGAAGCTCGTGATGAAGCTGATTCGCCAACGGCCCGACTGGTTGATCACCGGAATAACGACCAGCTGGCTCGAGAGATCGGTATCCAGCCCGCCCCAGCTGAAGAACTCGAAATCAGCCATGATTAGGCCCTGGAACAGGTTGTTGGCCTCCTGGTCCGTGAAGCGCTCACGCCCGTACCCCAGCCCCAGTCCCGAGGCGAGGATGACCTTGTTGGAAGAGACGAAGAAACGTCCGGCCAGCGCGCTGGCCGAGCCTCGAACTTCCAGGCTGAGCTGCGAGTTCTGCGCGCCTGCTACCACACCCGAGTAGAACCAGCGATTCCCGAACTCCCTCAAGTAGATGAAGCTCGTGTTCAGCCTGCTGATGTCATCTGTGTTGTCCTGCCGGCTGAAGGACGTGGAGAGATCGAAGCTGAAGTTGTTCAGGTTCTTCTTGTACTTGAGCTCGGTGCTGAAGTTGAGATCGGTCTTCGCGTTCTGCTGGGTAAAGTCGACGCCGAGGTCGATGTTCCCGTCCAGCCGTTTCCAGAAGGTCTCCTTGATCCGCTGCATGCGGACGATCTGCCGCGTGGCGACCACGAACGTATCCCGATCGATGACGACCTTCACCTGGCGGGGTTCGTCGCCGAACGCCAGCGACCCGAAGTGAGTCGATCCGTCCTCGAGACTGATCTCGAAGGTCTTGTCCGTCCCGGCGGTAAGCACCCTCGTCCACTTTACGTAGACCGTCCCCGCAGCGTCCGTGCTGAACTTCACCAAACCGCGCTCGAACTCCTTGATCTCCCCCGTCATCACGTCGCCGTTGCGGACGATGAGAGTGTCCGTCTTCTGGGCGAGGAGCGACGCCGCACTGCCCGGAAAGAGCGTCAGCGCGAAGAGCAGCAGGCCGGGCGTCGAGGAAACTCTGAAGCACAGCGGAAGCATGTCGGTCATGATCCGATCCTCATTCGATTCTCGATTCCTGCCTTGTTCGATTCCTGTGCTAGGCAGCCCTCGGCGCTGTCATCCACGGCAGCCCAAGAACGTCAAGGTGGGTAAGAAAGTACTTTGACCGACGAGCCGTTCGCAGGGGACTCAGAATCGAGGCGGACGGGAGTTGAGAGCGGTGGAGATGAACCGCTTCCGGCCACCCGATGAAAGAGCCCGCTGCGAGAGCGGGCTCCTTGCGTATGCTGCGAGCTACTGGTTGGAACTCGTGCCTGTCTGTGGAGCTCTCGCCCGGGCGCGGCTACTGCAACTCGATCGTCACCGTCTCGATCTTGCCGTTGAACTCGTTGTGTCGCTCCGCGTACTCCTCGGTGACCGGCGTCGCCTCGTCCACGCCCACATCGGCGGTCTCGTCGGCGGAGAAGAGGAACGGCGTGGTGTTCTCGATCCGTCCCTCGGCCACCTGCTGCCCGTTGACGGAGATCGTTCCGGTGCCGCCCATGCCGCGCTGGTCGCCGCCTTCATAGGCGAACTCGTAGCGGATCGTCGCCCTGCCCGGGGGCAGCCGATCCGGAGCCGTGATCGTATAGCGTTCCTTGCCGACCCAGTTGTGGACGTAGGAGACCCTGCCGTCCTTCATGTAGAGGCTCCAACCAGCGAAACGCCCGCCCTGTGCCAGGATCACGCCCTCACCCCCACCCGCCGGGATCTCGACTTCGGCGGTGATCGTGTGCGAGCG
>JAUVMT010000138.1 GCA_030600085.1 Gemmatimonadales bacterium
CCGATCCCACCCTCCATGCGTCGAGAGTCGGATGATAGACCCGGGTCGGGCTACGGAGCGGCCCCGCGGAAGTCGTCCGAGGACGCCGCCAGCAAGCCGGAGACGGAGAGTGAGCCGGAGACGGAGAGTGAGCCGGACGCCGATGAAGAGACCGAGTCGGAGTCCGAAGTCACGGCCGAGGAACCCGAAGAGGAGGAGCGACCACCGACCGACGTGGTTTCCGATGCGGAGGAGCTCGCCGCTCCGGTAGGTGAGGCCGGCGAAGCCGAAGAGAGGAGCTCGTCCGATGCCTAGATTGAAGAAAGTGTGTAAGCTCTGCGAGCGTCGGATTCCGAAGGTGGATTACAAGGACGAACACCTGCTCAGCCGCTTTATCACGGATCGTGGGAAGATCCTGCCTCGCCGCGCGACGGGGTCCTGCGCTCGCCATCAGCGTCAGATCGCTTTGGCGATCAAGAGGGCGCGATACCTCGCCCTCCTTCCCTACATCCGCGACTACCACTGAGCCGCACTGGGGATCGTGAAGTCTTCGCGAGGCCGGTGGGCGCTCGCGCGTGTCGCGGCCCTTCTGCTGGTGGTGGCACTGCTCTCACCGGTGAGCCCGTTTCTTCTGGTATCGGTTCCGCTGGCCGTGCTGCTGCTGGCATTTCGGTCCGGACGACTGTCATCAGCGCTCCTGGCGGCCGGTCTGGCATGGCTGGCCTTCACGCCGACGGCCGGGTCGATGACGCCTCTCTGGTACGGAGAGCGCGCCTGGGCTCTGATCACAGCCGGCGCGTTCGTCGGAGCCACGCTGCTGTGGCCCCGGGCGCGCCTGGCGCTACGGTCGATCGCCGCCGTCGCCTCCGGCTTCGTGGCGTTCGGCCTGTTCGGGCTCCTTCGGCCGGGGGCGTTGGCGAAGCTCGACTGGTGGCTGGCCTCGGAGCTGCGCTGGACGTCGCGCGTCGTAGCGAGTTGGCTGACGGGAGCCGAGGCCGACAGCTTTCTGGGAGCGATCTCGACCAGGCTCGCAGAGATGGTCGAGCTCCAGGTTTCCCTCTATCCATCGCTGCTCGCCCTGGCGACCCTGGCGGCGCTGGGCGCGGCCTGGTCCGTTTCGGTTCGACTGGCCGGATCCGAGGGTGCGGTCGGTCCCCTACGGGAGTTCGGATTCAGCGATCACTTGATCTGGGTGGCGATCGGCGGGTTGCTGCTCTTCCTGCTACCGATCGGGCAGCTCGCTTCGCGTATCGGCCAGAACACGCTGGCCTTCATGGGGGGGCTGTATGTGCTTCGCGGCGTCGCCGTGCTCGCCTGGATCGTGCCGGCTGCGGCAGTCTCCTCCTGGTCCGGTCTTTTCCTGGCGATGGCGGCCCTGCTTTTCTATCCGGTCCTTGTAGGTTTCGCTCTCGTCCTGGGTGTGAGCGACACCTGGCTCCATCTCAGGAAGAGGTTCACCGGACCGGAAGGCTCTCACGGTAGTAAGTAAGCAAATAGGTAAGCGAACGGTGGTGATACCATGACTCAACTGATACTCAGGACGGATGTCGCGGACCTCGGCAGAGCCGGAGAGGTCGTCGATGTGAAGCCCGGCTACGCCCGGAACTACCTGATCCCGCAGGGGCTCGCCTACGCGGCCTCCGAGGGCAACGTGCGCCGGCTCGAGGGCGAGCACCAGCAAGCTCAGGTGAGCCTGGACCAGCAGAAGGACAGGGCGGAAGGCCTGGCGGCGGAGCTGGAGGGACGATCCGTGTCCTTCAAGGTCAAAGCTGGCGAGGAGGGAAAGCTGTTCGGCTCGGTCACGACCGTCGACATTGCCGAGCAGCTCGCTAGTGAGGGCGTCACGATCGACCGTCGCGACATTATATTGGAAGAGCCGATCAAGGAGCTGGGCGTCTTCCGAGTGCCCGTGCGTTTGCACGCGGACGTCCGGCCCGAGTTGACGGTCTGGGTGGTCGCCGAGGAGTGACGCAGCGAATGACCAGGGCTTGGTAGCTCCCGCGCCCGTTCCGGCGCCGCTCGAGGAGCGCCTCGCCACTCTGGTCGGGGGAGAGGGAGCGGTTCCGCGCGAGTTGTCTCAGCTGACGGTCGCCGCGCTCGAGCGGAACGCTCGAGCCGGGCTCGTCCTGGATCTCCGGCAGCTGTCCGACGTGACCGACTATTTCGTCATCGTCTCAGGGGACTCGGACGTGCATACCCGAGCCATCGCCGAGAACGTGCTCCAGCACACGCGCCAGCATGGGGCCCGACCGGCGGGCGTCGAAGGACAGGCCGCCGGGCGCTGGATCCTGATCGATTTCATCAACGTCGTGCTCCACATCTTCTTGCCCGCCGTACGCGATTTCTATCAGCTCGAACGCTTGTGGGGAGACGCGCCGCAGGCCTCCCTCGAGGACCTTTGAGGATGCGACGACCCTCCGGCCGACACGTGATCGCTCGGGCCTTCGCGGCTTGTCTGGCGTCCATGATCATCTCGGCATGTGGAGCTTCGGGTGACGATGCGGCAACGGACCGGGCCTACGCCGCCGAGAGCCTCGTCGTCGGAGACTGGTTGGCCGAAGTCGGACTGCTCGCGTTGAGCCGGTCAGGCGATCGTCCCGAGCTCCGTGCGGCAGCCGATCCATCCCTGGTCGTATGGGAGCGGGAGGAACGTCTTCCGGCGATCGAGACGGCTAGCGAGATCGGTTGGCGATCGCTCGTGTTCAGCACTCCACGCGGAGCGACCTATCGCTGGGATCTGGAAAAGGAGCGGGCGGACGCGCTGGGCGATGTGGAGCCGGGTGCCGACTGGAGTGCGATCGATGGAGCCGCCGCCTTCTGGGCTGAGGACCGCATCGTCGTCTCGGATGAAGCTGGTGAGCAGACGTACACAGCTCCGGCGCCGGTGATCTGGGCAGCTCCCGCGCCGGACGGAGGCGTTGTGGCGCTCGCTCAGGGAGAGAGCGGACAGGTCCTCTTCGCCTTGAACGAGAGCTCCGAGATCGTGTCGGAGACGCGCATGACGGTCCGGACGCCCGGCCACATGACGGCGTGGGGAAGGAACGTCCTGTTTCCTACTGCGGATGGTCGGGAGGTCGTCATCGTCCGCATCCCCGAGCTCGAGGAGGTGGGACGGCACGAATTCCGACGCCCCGTGAGTGCGATCGCGATGTCCGGCTCGTCGCACGAGTTCTACGTAGCGCACTCGGGTGGCCGGATCGAGGCGGTAAACCGGATCAACGGGAACCGGCGGGAGCTGGCCAGGCTCCCGGGCGAGGTCAGCGAGCTCCGTCCGGGTATCTATGGCCAGCAGCTGCTGGCGGCGGGATCGGAGGGTATCTACCGGGTCTCGCTGAGCGGCGCTCCGCCCACCCGTCTGCCGGTCGACTGGAGAGCCGACCTCCCGCTCGGCCTGCCGAGCGGCGACGTCCTGGCTGCTCGTGGAGACTCGCTCTACGTGGCTCGGGTACGCAGCGGCGCGAATCCCGAGGTGATCCTCGAGGCCGTCGACGGTCCAGCCGAGGCCTGGTGGTTGCCGGTACACTGGAGCCCGACCTCGGCGCGCCTCGCCTCGGAGCGGGGTCAACAGGACGAGGGCGACCGCGGATCCGATTCGCCGGCCGGCTCGGCGACACCCGACGGCGACTCGGATGACGAGGGCACGCCCGCAGACGGCCTGGCAGATGCCTCGGGGGACACGATCGGACCTGGAGAGATCGAAGCGGCGATGGCCGGAGAGGCTCTAACCGATTCGATCGGCCTCTCCTTTACGGCTCCCGCGGCGGGGTACTATGCGGTCGCCGTGGCGTCGCGCACGGCGGGTGGCGTGATCGAGCTCGTGGGGGTGTTGGCGCGCAGCGGCTATCCGACAGCCGTCCAGAGAAGACGCGATGACGGCGGCGAGATGTGGTACCGAGCTCTCGTCGGACCATATCCCCTCAGGGAGAGAGCTGAAGCCTCCGCCCGCCAGCTCCGCCGCGAGCGCGACCTGGATGCCTGGGTCATCGAGGTGACCGCCGGGACCGAGGGGGAACTGCAGCCCGATTCGCGTTAAGTTGAATCCGTGGCTTCCGAGCGAGAAGGTGGGTTGAGAGCGGCGACGCGGCTTCAGGCCGATGCACGGATCGTCGCCCTTCTGGCGGACGAGGTACCGGAGCTGTGCCGGGCCGTTGTGGACGTGGCGACCGGAATCGCGGAGCAGAGAGGCCGGACGCTCGTGCTGGGGCTCGGCGTCGCCGGTGAGGCGTTGGACGAGGGGTTGGGTACCGCCGACGCTCCCGGCCTGGCCGAGGTTCTCTCCGGAGAGGCGAAGCTCACCGACGTTACGCACCGGTCCCCCGAGCGACGCTTCCTGTACCTGCCCGTCGGCGGCTCATCGGAGCCCCCTTCTCCTTCCGGCATCCGTTCGCTGATCGAGCGTGTTCGGGCGGCCGGAGGCACGCTCCTCGTGGTCATGCCCGGCGATCGCGGCGGCCTGCCGGCCGAGTGGTTCGACATGGACATGGAGATCGCCGGTCCGGCTGCCCCATCCTCCCCTCCCGCTCGCCCGGATTCGATGGCGGCAGACGCGATGCCCGCGGGCTCGATGCCCGAGGACGTGATGCCGGCGGTTGCGATGCCGGCGGAGGCGATGCTGGAGCGGGGCCGTTGGGGACGGCACAGGCTGAAGCAGCGCCTGCCGCTTCCACGGCTCGCCGTCGCGGGCGCCGCTCTCGTCGCGCTCTTGGCCGGCTGGTGGCTCCTCGCCCGCGTCGTGACACGTTCCTCGACCGAGGGCTCCGTGCCGGCCGCGGCGGTGTCGACGGAGGCGGTCGATCTGGGGGTCGCAGGAGGGGACGGCGACGCGTCTCCGGAGGACGCGGGCGGGGCGTCGATGGAAAGAGAGGGCGGCCCATCGGTCGAGGCGCTGACCCTCGCGGAAGCCGTCTTCGCGGGGACCGGGCCCGAGTTGCCGTTCTCCGTTCTCGTTGCCAGCTATGTCAGGTCCACGGACGCGTTCGCGCGGGCCCGGAGAGTCTCCGACGGCTCGATCCTCTTCTTCGTCGTCCCGACGCAGGTGCGAGGAAGGACGTATCACCGCCTCTTTGCGGGTGCACTTCCGACACGTGATTCGGCCCGCGCCCTCATGGGCGAGCTCATGGGACGTGGAATCAAGGAGGCCACCAGCAACTGGGACATACGGCCGGCCTCTCTGAGCTACCTTCTGTCGGCGCACGAGAGCCGCGAGGCGGCCCGGGCGGCCGAGCGAGAGCTGCTCGAGAGCGGGATCTGGGCCTACACGATCCCGCTGGTGGCGGCGGGCGATACCGTCCATCAGGTTTACGCCGGCGCGTACGAGCGGAGCGAAGCTGCCGCCGCGCTGCGTGCGCAGCTCATGGAAGCCGGCGTGGACGCCGAACTTGTGCCTAGACGAGGAGAGCCGCGTTGAAGATCAGGTCCCTCACCCTCCACGGCTTCAAGTCCTTCGCAGACCAGACCAAGCTCGAATTCCACGACGGGATCACCGCGATCGTCGGCCCGAACGGGTGCGGCAAGTCGAATATCTCGGATTCGATTCGCTGGGTCCTGGGAGAGCAGCGTCCGACGGTGATCCGTGGCAGTCGCATGGACGAAGCGATCTTCGTGGGTACCGAGCAGCGACGTCCGATCCACCGGGCGGAGGTCTCCCTGCTCCTCTCCAACGAGGAGGGGAAGCTCGCCGTGCCCTACTCGGAGGTCGAGATCGGGCGGACGGTCTACCGGGGCGGCGAGAGCGACTACCGCCTCAACGGGGCGTCCTGCCGGCTTCGCGACATCCTGGACCTCTGCCGTGACACGGGACTCGGGGCGAACGCCTACTCGATCATCGAGGCGGGGATGATCGATACGATCCTGAGCGATCGTGCGGAGGAGCGGCGAGCGCTCTTCGAGGAAGCGGCCGGGATCGGCAGGTACAAGGACCGTCGTCGAACGGCTCTCCGGCGCCTCGAGGCCGCGACGACCGATCTGCAGCGGCTCGACGACTTGATCGGAGAGGTGAAGTCCAAGGTGCGCTCGTTGGCTCGGCAGCGTGGGCGTGCCGACAAATACGTCCATTATCGGGAGCGGCTTCTGCAGCTCGAGATCGCTGTCGCCGACGGTCGGCTGACGGACATCGAGGCCCGCATCGGTCACGCCACCAAGGAGCTCGAGGGCCTTCGGGGCGAGGCGCCGACGGAGGAAGCTCAGCTTCATGCGCGAGAGGCCGAGCTGGAGACGCTCCGCTTGCGGGTCGCCGAGGAGGGAAGCCGCCGCAGCAAGCTCGCCGATCAGCTGTCGGAGGTGCGTGACCGGCTCAACCAGCTGGAATCCGAGGGCCTCGTGGACGCCGAGCGAACGGGAGCCAACCTGCAGCGCCTCGAATCCATCGAGGAGGAGCTGGCCCAGCAGGCCGGTAGGCGTGCATCCCTGGGCTCCGAGGTGGACCGTCTCAGCGGGGAGAGCGAGGCCTCGAAACTCCGGCTGGAGGAGATTCGCGAGCTGGAGGTCGGGCTCGTTGCCGAGGTCGAGCGCCTCGAGGCGGACAGAGAGCGCGAGGCGGTCGCC
>JAUVMT010000026.1 GCA_030600085.1 Gemmatimonadales bacterium
CCGACGAGTGTCGGGATTTGGTGGCGCGCGAGGTACGCCGGCAGCGGCTCGCGGCCTCGAGGCGCGGAGTCCGAGAGTCGCTTCACAACGAAGCCCGCGACCCATAGGCGACGTGACTGCGCGTCTTCCGGCCGTGTACCGTAGTTCCCGATCATCGGGGCGGTCATGACGACGATCTGGCCGGCGAAGGAGGGGTCGGTGAGCACCTCCTGGTACCCGGTATGGTTAGTCGTGAAGACGACCTCGCCGAAACCCTCCGCGGGATCGGTCAGGAGCCGGCCTGAAAACGCCTTCGCATCCTCGAGAAGAAGATAGCCGTCTTCGCCTTGCGGTCGGATGTCGGCCCCCGTTCCTTGTCTCCATGAGTGACGGTCTCGTCTACATCTACGCCGACGAATCCTGCTTGGGCAACCAGTTCGAGGGAGGCAATCCCGGGGCCGCCGCCGGGATCATCGAACATTTCGATCCGCGCAGAGGATGGCGCCGGAAGGACTATTACCAGTTCGACCCCTCCACGACAAACAATCGGATGGCCCTCGCCTCCGGCGTTCTGGGGCTGGCGGCTCTCACCCGGCCGTGTGATGTCATCTTCACGACCGACAGTCGGTACCTCGCTTCGGGCATGAAAGAGTGGGTACACGGCTGGGTTGCTCGCGGTTGGCGGCGAAAGGGCGGCGCGATCGAGAACCTCGACCTATGGCGTCGCCTCGTCGAGGAGGCCCGTCGCCACCGGGTAGAATGGAGATGGGTGCGGGGTCATGCCGGTCACACCAAGAACGAATACGCGAACATGCTGGCGGTCCGAGCCGCGAAGGAGGCCGAGAGCTCCGGTGGGCTGCTGGAATCGGGATTCGAGGGTTGGCTGGAGGCGGAGATGGAGCGGGGGCGCTATCTGGAGTACGTGGACGTACCTCCGGAGGAGCTGTTCAGCCCTGATCCGGCGCCGCCGGTCGGCGGCTGAGGAGTCAGCCGCCCGAGGCGTCCTCGCTCTCGGCACCACCTCCGTCACCCGGGCCGTCCTCGCTGACTCCGCCCTCGCCACCCTCCGCTCCGTCCGCATCACCCACACCCTCCACCTCACTCTGCAGGACCGAAGCAGGCGCTTCCGGAGCCGCTCCGCCACCCAACTGACCTCGCAGGATGGACTCAGGTGCCTCCCCCTGGCGCGAAGAGAGTACGCTGAGCACCAGGGCCAGGAAGAAGTAGAGGCCGCCCCCGATCCAGGTCAGCCTCGTCAGGAGCGTCGCCGCCTGCCGCCCGCCCATGAAAGAATCCGTGGATGAGGACGCTCCGCCGAACGATGCCGCGAGTCCTCCACCCTTTCCCGCCTGCAGGAGGATGATCAGGATCATCATCAAGGCGATCAGACTGATGAGGACGACCAAAAACGTGAACATATGCTCGCCTGTCGGCCCCGTGGCCGAAAGAATGCCAGAAAATCAAAGGCGCGGCCGTGCGGCGCGCGCCCGTCGTTCAAAACTCGTTGGCCCTGAAGCGCTGAAAAGCTAGATCTTTCGTCGCGGCGGAGCAACCGCCCAGGACGCTCCCTTCAGCGATCCGAGCGCGCCAGACAGATCTGAGCGAAGCTATCGGGATCCAGGCTCGCGCCCCCCACCAACACCCCGTTTACCCCCTCGGCCGCGAGTAGAGCCTCGATGTTGTCGGGCTTGACGCTTCCTCCGTACAGGATCGTCGCCGCCTGCTCGTCGGCGGCTCGGCGCGAAAGTATCTCCCTGATCAGACCGTGCGCTTCCGCCGCGTCGCGCGGCGTGGCTGTCTCTCCCGTGCCGATTGCCCACACCGGCTCGTAAGCCAGCACCTTGTCGCTCCACGGCCCGCTTCCGGATGCCGCCAGTCCGTCGAGCACGCTCTCCACCTGCCGGCTCAGCACCTCCTCGAGCAGACCCGCTCGGCGCTCCTCCAGGGTCTCGCCCACGCAGAGGATCGGCCGCAAACCCGCTTCCAGCAGACGGCCCAGCTTGGCCCCCACGCCCGCGTCTTCATCGCCGAACTCCTGTCGCCTCTCGGAGTGTCCTGCCAGGCCCCAGCCAAGCTTCGCCTCCGCTGCCATCGCTGCGGATACGGCGCCGGTATGAGCACCTTCGACCTCGGTGTGCACGTCCTGGATCCCGACCTCGAGATCGTCCCGGCCCGAGCGAGCCGCCAGAAACGCGGAGATGCTGATGGCGGCGGGAAAGAACACTACACTCCTGTCAGAGTGGGCAGGGTACAGCTCCATGAAGCGATCCAGGAAGGTCCGCGTCGTCTCCGGGCCCTTGAACATCTTCCAGTTGGCCGCCAGCACGGGCTGTCGTACGGCCTCGTTCATGGTCCCTCCAATGCTTCGAGCCCGGGCAACGAGCCCCCCGCGAGATACTCGAGTGCGGCGCCGCCACCCGTCGAGACGTGAGACACCGCTGCGGCGAGTCCCGCCTGACGAATCGCGGCCGCGGAGTCGCCACCGCCGATCACCGTGAACGCCCCGGCAGACGTCGCTGCAGCGGCAGCCGCCGCGAGCGCGTTCGTCCCCTGGGCAAAGGCTTCTCGCTCGAACAAGCCCATCGGCCCGTTCCAGAAGAAGGTGCGTGCGCTGGACACGGCCTCCTCGTACAGCTCGCGCGTTCGCGGACCGATATCGAGAGCCGACATCCCGCCCGGCACCGCGGAAGGGTCCACGACCCGAGCGTCGGCCCCGGCCTCCGGCCCCGAGCTCACGACCAGGTCGACGGGCAGCTGGATCTTGGTGCCGGCTCGATCGAGCAACGAGGAGGCCGTGTCCCGGGCAGTCGCCTCGAGGAGCGAGTCGCCGAGGTCTTCTCCTCGCGCGCTCAGAAAGGTGTTGGCCATGGCTCCGCCGATCAGGATCCGGTCGGCACGGGAGAGGAACCCCTCGAGCAGGTCGATCTTGTCGGAGATCTTCGCGCCGCCGAGCGCGACGACGAACGGGGCGTCGGGTGTCCCGCGCAGGCGGCCGAGCGCCGACAGTTCCCGCTCGATCAGGAGTCCCGCCACGGCCGGCGTGAGCCAGCGGGTGACACCGACGGTCGATGCGTGCGCTCGGTGCGTCGTTCCGAAGGCATCGTTGACGAACAGGTCGCCCAGTTCCGCGAAGCGGCGCGCCAGCCCTTCGTCGTTCTTGGTCTCACCGGGGAGGAATCGGGTGTTCTCCAACAGGAGGATCTCCCCGTCCCGGAGACTCCTGCTCGCTTCGGCGGCTTCGCCGGAGTCTGCCGGCTCCGCGAACAGCACGGGGCGTCCGATCCCCTCCGCGAGGACGTCGACCACCGGAAGCAGCGAGTAGCGGGGGTCGGGGCTTCCACCGGGGCGGTCGAGATGACTGAGCAGCACCGGCCGTGCACCGCGCTCCGCCAGGTAGTCCAAGGTGGGATAGCTCGCCTCGATCCGGGTGGAGTCCTGCACCCGTCCGCCGGCCATTGGCACGTTGTAGTCGACTCGCACGAGGGCGCGCTTTCCGGTGAGGTCGGGCGCACTCAGCTGCCGAAGAGAACGTGTCATCGGGACGTGTACCTTGCGGCTCGGGCCCGAGCTCAGACCCCCGACGTCGCGGGTAGCCGCGCAGCCACGAAGGACGCGAGTTCCAGGCTCCGATTGGAGTAGCCCCACTCGTTGTCGTACCAGGCGATGATCTTGACCATACGGCCGTTCAGTACCGATGTGGCCAGACTGTCGACGATCGAGCTCGCGGGGTTGCCGACGTAGTCGGTCGACACCAGGGGCTCGTCCGAGTACTCGAGGATCCCGGCGAGCTCCCCCGCGGCAGCGCTGCGGAAGGCCTCGTTCACCTCCTGGGTGTTGGTCTCCCTCTCCACCGTGGCCACCAGGTCGACAATCGAGACGTTCGGGGTAGGCACCCTTAGCGCCATCCCGTCCACCTTGCCCTCGAGCTCCGGGAGAACGAGAGCGATCGCCCTCGCGGCTCCGGTCGTGGTGGGGATGATCGAAAGGGCGGCGGCCCGCGCTCGCCTCAGGTCCTTGTGCGGGAGATCCAGGATGCGCTGGTCGTTGGTGTAGCTGTGGATCGTCGTCATCAGACCACGCTCGAAGCCGAAGTTCTCGTGCAGGACCTTGGCGACCGGGGCGACGCAGTTGGTCGTGCAGCTGGCGTTCGACAGGACGTGGTGAGATGCCGGGTCGTAGTCCCCGCTGTTCACACCCAGGACGATCGTGACGTCCGGTTTCTTCGCCGGGGCCGTGATGATGACCTTGTCGGCGCCGGCCTCCAGGTGCTGGGCGGCTGCCTCTCGGGAGCGAAAGAACCCGGTCGCCTCGAGAACGATGTCCACGCCGAGCTCGTCCCACGGCAGCTTCGACGGGTCACGCTCCGAAAGAACCCGAACGGGCCTCCCGGAGATGTGCAGGAGGTCGTCCTCCGTGCGGACTTCGCCCGGGAAGATTCCGTGGACGGAGTCGTACTTGAAAAGATGTGCGAGGGTCTCGGCGTCCGTGAGGTCGTTGACGGCCACGAACTCCAGGTCCTCGGTCTTCCGGCCGATGGCGGCACGCAGGATGTTGCGTCCGATTCGTCCGAATCCGTTGATCGCCACGCGTGCGGCCATGGCGCGCTCCTCCTCGGTTGAGACTGGCGAGTGGGCGAGAACGGCCTTCCGGGCGCACGCCCGGCGGTCTCTCGCCGTCGAGGGGGATAACCTACATGGGGGGCGCCGAATCGCTAGATGGCTCGAACGTGCGCCAGGCGCGGGCGAAGCTGACGAGCCCGATCGGCTGCCACCCGGCCTCGGCAAGCGTCGTCACACAGGCCGCAGCGGTCGCGCCCGTGGTCACGACATCGTCGACGAGAAGAACGGATCGTCTCCGCTCGTGCTCCCCCCTCCCAGCGCCAACGCTCGTCCGGAAGCTCCCCAGTGCGTTGGCCAGCCGGGCTTGACGCCGAAGATGAACCTGCGACCGCCGGGCTGTTCTGCGCTCCAGGAGCTCCGTCACGCGCGCGTCCAGCGCATTGGACAGCGCATCGGCGAGCAGACGCGCCTGGTTGAAGCCGCGCTCGCGGCGTCGAGCCGGTGTAATCGGAACTGGAACCAGGAGTACTTCGTCCGCCGGCACGCCGGCCCGGCGCGCGAGGTTCTGCGCCGGATTCGAGAGCGCCCTCCCCATCGGGACGGCGAGGGCCGTCCAGCCTGCGTACTTGAGCTCGCGAACGAGCCTGGCGGCGGGCCCTCTCATCGGACAGAGGGCCTCGGTTCGCATGGACTCTAGCGGCCACGCGGCGCAGGCCGCGCAGCCGTCGCTCTCCACGGGGGTGAGGCGGGTGGCGCCGCACCGATGGCAGCGCGGCGGCAGGATCCGCGGCAGCCGATGCCAGCACGGCGCGCACACCGGGGCCATGCCCGCCTCCACCGTGCAGGAGCACAAGACACACGACGGAGGCAGCAGCAGATCGTAGGCTCGGGCCGCCAACCGGGGGAGCGCAGCGAGGTTCATCGGCGGGACCAGGCGTGCCGACCCGCTAGCCGGCAAGCGCCGCCTCGCGCATCGGGCCGGCCGGCGGCTCGACGCCGAGCCAGTTGAGGACGCTGATCCTGGCCTGCTCCACGAGCATCTCCAGGCCGTCGCTCGCCACCAGGCCGGCTGCTCTCGCGTGCCTCGTCCAGGCCGTCCCTTCCCGGCCATACACGCAGTCGAACACCGCGGCCGTCGCGTGTCGTGACAAGTCCAACGGCAGAGGATCGGACGCTCGCAGCCCCAGAGAGGTCGCGTTGATCACGAGGTCGTAATGACCGGCGGCCTCGTCCGCGTCTCGGAGGACTCGGGCCTGCAGGGTCTCCAGTCTGAGCTCGTTCAGCATCTCCACCGCCCCGAGCCGAGTGCGATTCAGGACCTCGGCAGACGAGGCGCCCGCCTCGTCGAGTCCGATCAGAACGGCTCTCGCGACGCCCCCCGCGCCCAGGACCAACGTCCGCGCGCCCTCCAGTCGCGTGTCGGCGTCCCTCAGCAGCCTCCGGACCGAGCGGAGGAAGCCTCCGATGTCGGTGTTGTCTCCGACCAGCGACCCGTCGCGAGCTCCCCAGAAACAGTTGCACGCCCCGCTCCGGGCGACGGAAGGCGTGGGGACGTCGAGAAGGCTCGCGGCACGCCGCTTGTGCGGCAGAGTGATGTTTCCGCCACCGCCAGCGGCGATCCGGCGCATGGCGTTGGACAGCTCGAGGTCAGTGACGGAAGTAGCCGTGTAGTCGGCATCGACTCGGAGAGCCCCGAACGCCGCCTCGTACATGGCCGGAGCCGGGGAGTGCCCGACGGGATGGCCGAGAAGGGCGTACCTGGCCCTCACCACGCGTCGGAAGAGGCGTCGATCTCGGGCGACTCCAAGAAAGCCGTGATGGATGGCTCGATCAGCTGGTAGGCTTCCTCATATCGGTCGGTCCAGCCGCCGAAGGGATCCGGAACGGATGTACCCCTTCTGGCGTCCTGTTCAGGCAGGTAATCGGTGATGAGCCGGCGGGGCACGGCTGGCGCGATGCTCTCCGCGACTTCCAGATGGACGCGATCCATCGCGAGGATGAGATCGAAGCCGTTCGCCCGTTCGAGCGTGAATTGCCTGGCGTTATGGGCTCCCAAGTCGAGGCCATGGGCTCTCGCGACGATCCCGGCCCCCTCGGAGGTGGGGGCGCCCTCGAGCGCGGCGATTCCGGCCGAGCGGAACTCCAGATCCAGGCCGAGCCTGTTGGCGGCGTCACGGGCGATCACCTCGGCCAACGGGCTTCGGCACGTGTTGCCGGTGCAGAGGAAGAGGATACGCCGAACGGCACTTCCGCCGGAGGCTTCGCTCACAGGGTCTCCCCGAGGCAGCGGGCGATCCGACGTCGATCGATCGGACCCTTCCTGATGACCTCGGTTGCCTTCCCTCGCACGGAGACGACGGTTGAAGAGGCCGAGGCTGGAAGCGATCCGGCAGCGAGGAAGGTGGTTGGGCTGGCGGGCTCGGGCATGGCGTCCAGCACCTCACGGACGGTGCGTCGCCTCGTCGCCGGCGGCTCTCCTTCGAGGTTCAGGCTCGTCGAGGTCATCAGCGAGCGCCAGCGGCCGAGAACGACAAGAAGGATCGGGTGGCCATCGACCCGGACGGCGAGCCCCTCATCGGATCCGTCATCCAGAATGAGCGTCAAGGGTCCGGGCCAGAACTCCGCGGCCAGCTTGTCGACCCGCTCGTCCCAAGCGGCCCCCGGAGTTTCCCTTCGAAGGACTTCCACGCTGCCGGCGAGCCGGATCAGGCTCCGGCTCCACCGCCTTGCCTTCAGGCGGTTGATCTCGGCGTTCAGCTCCTTGGTCACCGCCGCTCCGATCCCGTAGACGGTCGATGTCGGGTGCACGAGGATCCCTCGCTCCTCGAGCGCCTCCACGGCCGCGGACACTCCAGGTTCCCAGACCAGAGGATCTCGCGGGTCGACCCGGATCTCCCGGTACTCCTTCAACGGAGTCGCTCCACCAGCTCACGAACATGGCGGATTCGAACGACGGCGGGGGCCTCGCCGGCTGCCGATCCCGAATCGTCCGCCTGCGATCCCGACGCTGGCGCGGGTGCGAATACTTCCGATATTCCTAGACGAGCGGCCTCCGAGAGTCGACGGTCCAAGCTCGGAACGGCCCGGACTTCCCCTCCCAACCCGATCTCGCCGATGAACGCTCGGTTGCCGACCGGCCGGTCCAACTCGGCCGAGGCGAGCGCCGCCGCGACTGCCAGATCCGCCGCCGGGTCGAGCAGTCGGAGTCCACCGACGACGTTGATGAACACATCCCGCTCGAAAGCCGGGAGACCGGCTCGCCGCTCCAGCACAGCGATCAGCAGGGCCAGCCGTCGCGGCGGGAAGCCGGTCGTGGTGCGACGGGGGTTTCCGTGTCGACTGCTGGCGGTCAGGCACTGGACCTCGGCCAGAAGAGGGCGGGTCCCCTGGAAGGTCACGGCGACCGCTGATCCGCTGAATTCGCCCACCGCGCTGAGGAAGACCTCCGACGGGTTCTCCACCGGAGCGAGACCTTCACCGGTCATGCGGAAGACCGCGACCTCGTCGACACTGCCGAATCGGTTCTTGGTGGCCCGGAGAATTCGATGCTCGTGGCTGCGGCTCCCCTCGAAGTGCAGCACGGCGTCGACCAGGTGTTCGAGGGTGCGGGGACCCGCGAGAGCGCCGCCCTTTGTCACGTGTCCAACGATTACGACCGGCGTGAGCGACGACTTGGCGTATTCCTGTAGCGCCGCTGCGCACTCGCGCACCTGGCTGATCGTCCCCGGGGACGCGTCGCTGGTCGAGCTCGTCAGCGTCTGGATCGAGTCCACGCCGAGGAAGTCGGGCCCCGATGACTCTGCGGCGCGGATCAATTCATCGACGTGCGTAGCTCCGAGAAAATCCACGTCCAGCGCCTCGGCGCTCACGCGCTCGGCGCGCAGCCTCACTTGGGGCGCAGACTCCTCGCCCGAGACGTAGAGTGCCCTCCCGCCGGATCGTCGGATCGCCGCAGCGGCCTGCAGAAGCAGGGTGGACTTGCCGATGCCGGGCGGGCCGCCCAGCAGCACGAGCGATCCCGCCACCAGCCCGCCTCCGAGCACCAGGTCGAGCTCGCCGAGCCCGATGGCGAGGCGTGATGCGTCTGCGGCAGTAGTGTCACGGAGCGGCCGGGCGGCCGCTCGGCCGCCTGGGCGTCGCTGTCGGCCACGCCGAGGACCCGCTGAGGCGGGGGCCTCCGCGAGTGTGTTCCAGTCGCCGCACGCAGGACAGCGGCCCTCCCAGCGAAGGCTCTCGTTGCCGCATGAGGTGCAGAAGAATCCGGCCGCGGCTGAACGGACCTTACGGCTGGAGCTCACCGCGGCGCCGCGGGTGGGGTGGAGTCGGGATCAGAAGGGCTCGTCACGGTCGGATCTGGAGTCGAACAACGTGTACTGCTTGTGAAAATAGAGCGGGACCTCACCGGTCGGGCCGTTGCGCTGCTTCCCGATGATAAGCTCCGCTTCGCCCTCGATCGAATTCCCGTCCCGGTCGATGGGGCCTTTGTAGACCTCCTCCCGGTAGATGAACATGACCAGGTCCGCATCCTGCTCGATCGCGCCCGATTCGCGCAGATCGGCCAGCAGGGGTCGATGGTCCGTTCGCTGCTCTGGCGCCCGCGAGAGCTGTGAGATGGCAAGCAGCGGCACGTTGAGCTCTTTGGCCACGGCCTTCAGAGAGCGTGAGATGGAGCTGATCTCCTGTTGTCGATTTTCGGCGCCTCGTGGTCCAGCCATCAGTTGAAGGTAGTCGACGATCACCAACTCCAGATCAACTTCTGCTCGCAGGCGCCTCGCTTTGGCCCGCAACTCCAGCGCGGTGAGCGAGGGCGTGTCGTCGATCCAGATCGGCGCCGTGTTCAGAAGCCCCGCAGCCGTTGCGAGCCGGCCGTACTCATCGTCTTCCAGCCTGCCATGCCGAAGACGGCTCGAGTCGACTCTTCCTTCGGCACAGAGGAGCCGCTGCACCAGCGACTCCTTCGCCATCTCGAGGGAGAAGATCGCCACATGCTTCTCGTGCTCGATCGCGGCGTGTTGGGCGAAGTTCAGGGCGAGCGCCGTCTTCCCCATCGAGGGCCGGCCCGCGAGGACGATCAGATCGGACGGCTGAAAACCGGCCGTGTACCGGTCCAGGTCCATGAACCCCGATGGCACGCCCGTGATCGCCCCGGTCCGCTGCATCTCCTCGATGCGCTCGAAGGCCGGCCAGAGGATCTCCTTGATCCAGATGAAGCCCCGCCGGCTGGCCGCCTCGGAGATCTGGAAGATCCGTTGCTCGGCGCGATCCAGCGTCTCCTGCGAGCTCCCCGCGGGGGCATCGTAGGCCTCGCGGACGATCTCCGTGGCTTCCTCGATGAGGCGACGTAAGGTGGCTTTGTCCCGCAGGATCTTGCAGTGGTACTCGATGTTCGCGGCGGTCGGAACGGCGTCGACCAGCTGAGCCACGTACTCCATCCCGCCGGAGGATTCGAGCTCGCCCGCCGACTTCAGCTCGTCGGAGAGCGTCACGGGGTCGATGACGTCGCCCCGATTGTAAAGCCGCATCATCCCGCGGAAGATGCGGCGGTTGCCTTCGCGGAAGAAGGCGGTGTCGTCGACGAGCTCCATCGCCCGCGCGACCGCGTCACCGTCGATGAGCATGCCTCCGAGGGTCGACACCTCCGCTTCCTGCGACCACGGAGGCTGCCGACCCGAGAACACATCGGCGGCTGCCGTCGCGATGGAACGCTCCGAGAGGATCGAGTCGGTCATCTCGGATGCCTCACGGCAGGTCGAGGGAAAGCTCGCCGCCCGGCGCTCCGGAGCGCAGGCCGGAATCTCCGTCCATGACGCGACGGGCGATCTGCAAATCCTCCCACGTCGGACGCTTCCAGCCCGGGTTTCGTAGCGAGGCGGCGGGATGATAGGTGACGACCAGAGGGAAGCGGCCGTAGAGATGCGTCCTTCCCCGAAGACGGCCGATCGACTCTCGGGTTCCCAGGAGCGTTTGAGCGGCGAACGAGCCGAACGCCACGAGCACCTTCGGGTCGATCAGGTCGATCTGCTGGAGGAGAAACGGCGAGCAGGCGGCGATCTCCTCCGGCTGAGGATTCCGGTTTCCGGGCGGTCGACACTTGAGCACGTTGCAGATGTAGACCTCGTCCCTTCGCAGGCCCACCGACATCAGCATGAGGTCCAGCAGTTGGCCGGCACGCCCGACGAAGGGTCGACCGGTCTCGTCCTCGACCGAGCCCGGCGCTTCGCCGACACAGACGAGACGAGCGTCCGAGGCCCCCTCGCCGAAGACCACGTGCTGTCGGCCCTCGTGGAGCGCACAGCGTTGGCAGGCAAGCGCCACTTCCCGGAGCTCCTGGAAGTCCAGCTCGCGGATCCGCTCGGCGGTGCCCTCTCGGGCGAGCCGAGCCAGCTCCGGAGTGGAGGGCGCCGAAGCTTCCGATGCGGCCGGCGCGGCCTCCTCCTCCGGTGGGGGGCCCTTGACATCTCGGCCGCCCTCGGCAAGGGCTTCCAGCGCCTCGCTGCGCGTGATGCTCGGTAGAATGACCGGCGGCTCGCCGAGAGCGATTCGGCCTTCCAGGTAGCGCAGGAGCGGCTCCCGAGCGTCAGTCAAGTCGCGCTTCGACCCGATCCAGCAGGCGGTCCGAAACCTCCTCCTTCGAGAGAACCGGGAACTCCTCCAGCCCCCCCCACCGGTCCAGGAGCGTCACTCTGTTGGTAGGGACGTCGAAGCCCGCCACCGGGTCTCCCACCTCGTTGATCGCCACGAAGTCCATCTTCTTCGACTCCAGCTTGGACCGACCGTTCTCGACCGGCGTGTCGGTCTCCAGGGCAAAGCCCAGCGTGAGAACTCCGCGCTCCTCCCTGATCCCGCGTGTCCCTTCCAGTAGATCGGGACCGGCGACCAGCCCGAGCTCGAGCCCGCTGCCGTCCTTCTTGATCTTCGAGGAGCGGGGTGCCGGCGAGACAAAATCGGAGACGGCCGCCGCCATCAGCAGCAGATGAGCGCTTCCCAGCGCGGCGGTAAGCGCCTCCAACATCTCATCGCTCGTCTCGACCTCCACGACCTCCACACCGTAGGGATGTGGCCGCGCCACAGGGCCGCTCACCAGAACAACATCGGCTCCGCGTCGCCAGGCCGACGCGGCCAGAGCCTGGCCCATGTGACCCGACGATCTGTTTCCGATGTAGCGAACCGGATCGATCGGCGCACGTGTCGGGCCGGCTGTGACGACGATCTTGCGCTCGCGCAGCGTCGCCTCCTCGAGCATGCGTCCGGCCACGGCCATGATATCTGCGGGCTCCGACATGCGACCGATGCCGATCTCTCCCTCCGCGAGCTCTCCGTGATCCGGACCGACCATCTCAAGGCCGAACTCGCGGAGGGCCTCGACGTTGCGCCGAGTCGCGGGATGCTCCCACATCCGCTTGTTCATCGCCGGGCAGAGCAGCACCGGACACGCCGCGGCGAGCAACGTCGCCGCCGCCAGCGTGTCGGCGGCGCCCGACGCCATCTTGCTGAGGAAGTCGGCCGTTGCGGGCGCAACGATGGCCAGATCGGCCTCGCGGCCGAGCTCGATATGATCGAGTGGCCTCTCCCACAGGCTCGTTCGGGCGGGACGGCCCGTCAGTCCCTCGAAGGTAGTCCTCCCGATGAACTTCTCGGCGCTCGGCGTCAGCACGACGTCAACCAGCGCGGCGGCCTCGTGGAGACGGCGCACCAGATATGCCGTCTTGTAGGCGGCGATCCCGCCGGTCACGACGACGAGAACTCGACGGTCCTCGAATGGGCGCACAGGACGTCCGCTTCTAGCGGCTCGGTTCTACGAAGGCTACTCGAGCGACGGATTTCGCTTGGTCACCAGACGATACTGCAGCTGCGACTGGCCGTGCTCATCGATAGACGTCGACGCCTCGAGGGCCAGAGTCGTCAGCTTCACGGGTCCGTACGGCGAGCGCTCGAGAGGAAGCGCGTTCAGCTCGCGCGCATACTTGGCGGTCACCAGCACCCCGAGGTACTTGCTCCCGGCCGGCTTGGCGACCTCCTTGGGCGTGAAAACCTTCATCCGGATCTCCCCTTCTTAGGCGTCAATGGACTTGTCACTTCGCCGCTTCGGATCGCGCGGCGGATATCTCGTTCTCCAGGGCCGATACGAGTTGGCTCAACTCCCTACCCACGCGCGCCGTTCGTGATTCCTCCCCGTCGAGAATCGATTCAACCCGGCGCACCGCTTCGGTGAGCTCATCGTTGACGATCGAGTACTCGAACTCCTCGGCAGCCATCAACTCGGCCTCCGCCGTGCGGAGACGACGCTCGAGCGCGGGACCGGTCTCACTGCCTCGCGACCGGAGACGGGAGAGCCAGGCGCCGCTCGGCGGGAGAAGAAAGATCGTCACCGCCTCGGGTACGGCGCGCCGGATGATGCGAGCTCCCTGCACGTCGACGTCGAGTAGAAGGTGGACGCCGTCCGACTTGGCGCGCTCGAGATTCTCTCGCGGCGTCCCGTAGAGTTTCCCATGGACATCTGCCCATTCCAACATCTCGCCGTGTTCACACCTGCGCTCGAAATCCTCGCGCTCCAGGAAAACGTAATGGACCCCCGAGCGCTCTCCCGGCCGAGCTTCGCGGGTCGTCGCCGATACCGAAAAACGCAGGTCGCTCCTGCGCGACAGCAGCTCGCGTATCACCGTCGTCTTGCCGCTGCCCGAAGGTCCCGACAAGACGACCGGAAACGTCCGGTCGAACAGACTCGTCACTCGATATTCTCTACCTGTTCCCGTAAACGCTCGAGCGCGCTCTTGGCCTCGACCACGCGACCGGAGATCGTCGTGTCGTTGGCCTTCGAGCCGACGGTATTCACCTCCCTGTTCAACTCCTGCAGAACGAAGGAGAGACGCTTTCCCACGGGCTCGTCGGCGGCCGCGTCCAACAGCTCTTCGAAGGCCGCCACGTGCGCGCGAGAGCGGACCACCTCTTCGCCGATATCCCACTTGTCGGCGAGCAACGCGATCTCCTGCTCCAACCGTCCCTCGTCCAGCCGAAGGCCATCCGCCAGCTCGCTGGCGGCCTCTCGGAGTCGGTCGCGCTCCCTCGTCAGCCGTTGCGGCGCCAAGGATTGGATCGTATCCACCGCGGCGGCGACCTCCCCGATGGATTCCCGCAGGTCGTTCTCGAGGCGGCCACCCTCCAGCTCCCGCATCCGTAGCAGCTCGTCGATGGCCTCGTCCACGACCTCACCCAACGCCTCGGCCTCCACCCAGCTCAGGTCGTCGGAGCGCTCGTCACGCAACATCTCCTGCGCGGCCGTCACGAACGTTTGAAGGTCGAGCTCACCGGGGATGCGATACTCGTCCTGCAGCGTTCGGATCGCCTCCAGCGTGGCCCGAACCCGACCGTGGTCCACCTGCCAGTCCCCCGCCCCACCGGGCGCCGCGTCGGCGGTGATCAGAAAGCTGACGTGCCCTCGCCGCACGCATCGGGCGAGTCGGACCCGCAGCCGCTGCTCCCAAACGTTCGCGCCGGGCGGAAGGCGGAACGAGATGTTCAGGTGCCGGTGGTTCACGGACTTCAGCTCCACCGAGAGCGTGCCGCCCGCCAGTTCTCGACTGGCGGCCCCGAAACCCGTCATGCTGCGTATCATGCGTTCCGACCCACCTCGGCTCCGATCCGTGTCAGTTCAGGAACTCCCATTTCACGCCGAAGATCGTGACCGTATTGGGGTACGGAAAGCCCACAACGTCCTCGTCGACCTTTCGATCCAGGTTGTCGAGCCGAAGGAAGATCCGGAAATCCTTGATCTTCAACAGGAAATCGAGGTTCAGACGGGTCAGCTTCTGAACCGGAACCGGGGAGGAGATGCCCGGGGCCGACGTGAGCATTTGGCTCCTGTATACCGCCGCGAGGCCGAGGTCGACGAGGAGATCTCCCTTGAAGAAGAGCTGGTTCCACCCGAAACGTGCCCGCGCCACATCCGCGGGCAGGTAGAACGCCTGCGGATTCTCCGCTGCCTTCTGGTGGCGCCAGAAGCCCGAGATGGTCAGCGGGTTGGCACCCCGGATGAGCGCTCCGAACGGAATCAAGGGACCGGCCAGCTCTCCCTCGAACGCGGTGACGTCGACGCCCGGACCGGGCTGAAGCGCTCGATCGAAGGGAGCGCCGAAAGGCAGCTGCCGGCTCACGCTCTGGCGCATGAGTCGCGCGCCGAGCTGATACGGTCCGAGGCTGAGCTCGAGGCCGCCCGTGAAGGAATCGAACGAGACGGAATCTGCCTCGGACGTGATCGGTCTCGACACGCCCCTGGTACCCGTGGCGCCACCGGCTCTGAGGACGAGGTCGACCGGCGTGAAGGGGCCCAGCGCCAGCCCGCCACCCACCGAGCCCGCGGTGAATTCCTGCCACATGGATGCGTCCGCTTCCACATCCAGGCCCAGCCAGGTTCCTATGCGAACGCCGGCGGCGATGTTGCCCCCCAGGCTGGGGAAGGCGTCGCCTCCGCCCTGGTAGGAGATCGCACCGCGCGCGAAGCCCCAGCGGGGCGAGCCCGCGACCGTGACCCCGACCCGGTTCACCTGCACGAGCTGTGAGTCCGCAAGCGTGAGCCGGTTGCTGCTGAGGGCCAGGTCCGCGATGAGACTCGGCGTGATCTCTCTTCGCGCGGTAAAGGTTATGTCCCGGCGGCCTTGCTGGAACTGAGCATCCGCGGTGCGGTTGATCGTCTGGGTCTTGAACTGCAGCTGGAAGCCCGTCTTGTTGCTCCCCGGCATGACAGCCAGCGTCGCCCAGAAATCGAGGCGATCCGAGAGATGATCGCCCGAGTTCACGTTCAAGAGATCAATGCCGCCCCCGATGGTAACCGCACTTCCCCAACCGTTCGTGAAGATCGCGTTGACGAGATCAAGCTTCGGCGACCCGGTGCCGCCCCCGAAGCGTGCATAGGCATCCC
>JAUVMT010000202.1 GCA_030600085.1 Gemmatimonadales bacterium
GCGAGTGGCGCCTCTGGTTGAGGCGGGTGATCTTCGGCCACGATACGGCCGCGGGCAAGGCGTTCGACGTCGTCCTGCTCCTTGTGATCCTGATCAGCGTGGTCGTCGTCATGCTGGACAGCGTCGAGAAGTATGCCCTTCGCCACGGGCCGGCCCTTCGTTGGGCCGAGTGGATCTTCACGATCATGTTCACGATCGAGTACCTGCTCCGTCTCTACTCGGCTCCCAGCGCCCGGAAATACGCCACCAGCTTCTACGGCGTGATCGATCTGCTGGCGGTGTTGCCCTCTTACCTGGCGCTCTTCTTCCCCGGCGGCCGGTACCTGATGTCGATCCGCATCCTCCGGATCCTGCGCGTGTTCCGCGTGCTGAAGCTGGCCCAGTTCGTGGGAGGCGAGCGCGTGATCATCGACGCCCTGAAGGCCAGCCGGCACAAGATCGCCGTCTTTCTCATCACGGTCTTGACGGTGGTCGTCGTAGTCGGATCCATCCTCTACGTGGTCGAGGGAGCCGAGGCCGGCTTCACGAGCATACCGCGGAGCGTCTACTGGGCCATCGTGACCCTCACCACCGTCGGATACGGGGATATCGCGCCACAGACGCCCATCGGGCAGATGCTCGCGTCCCTGATCATGATCCTCGGATACGGCATGATCGCGGTCCCGACGGGCATCGTGACGGTGGCGATGGCCTCGGCGTCACGGTCGAAGGAGATGGCTTCGGCGTCACGGTCCAAGGCGGCCCCGCGCACGTGCGCGGGCTGCGGCCAGCGCCGCCACGACCCCGACGCCGAATTCTGCAAGAGCTGCGGCCGCGAGCTCAGAGCTGATCGGGAGCTCGATGCTGGCCGCGAGCTCGAACGTGAGCAGAAACTCGAACCTCCACGAGCCCTCGAGCCTGAAGAAGGCTCGTGACCTCATCCGCCCGGGAGCGCCGATGCTGATCACGGAGCTGATCGAGAGAAAGCGGGACGGTCAGGAGCTTCCGGTCGAAGCTCTGCGGGCGTTTCTGTCGGGCTACATGGATGGAGAGGTCGCGGACTATCAGATGTCCGCGTTCCTGATGGCGGTCTTTCTGCGCGGCCTCTCTCCGGCGGAGCTCGCGGAGATGACGCGCTCGATGATCGCATCCGGCCATCGGCTGGACTTCCGCGACGACGGCCCTCCGGCTGTCGACAAGCACTCCACCGGCGGGGTCGGCGACAAGGTCTCCCTCATCCTCGCTCCGCTGCTCGCCGCCTACGGCCTTCGGGTCCCGATGATGTCGGGGCGGGGGCTCGGGCATACGGGAGGGACGGTCGACAAGCTGGAATCGATCCCGGGCTTCCGGACGCGGCTCGGTCTGGAGGAGTTCAAGACCGTGCTGAACGAGGTCGGCTGCGCGATGATCAGCCAGACGGAGGAGATCGCGCCCCTGGACGGTCGCCTCTACGCCCTTCGGGATGTGACCGGAACGGTGCCTTCGATCCCGCTCATCGCCTCGAGCATCATCTCCAAGAAGGCGGCCGAGGGCATCCAGGCGCTCGTTCTGGATGTGAAGTGTGGGAGCGGAGCGTTCATGGTCGACGAGGAGCGGGCGCTCGCGCTCGCCGGGACGCTCGTCGACCTGGCGACCGACCAGGGCTTGGAGACGCGGGCGTTGCTGACCGACATGGAGTCGCCCCTCGGTCGCAAGATCGGGAACGCCCTGGAGGTGGCCGAGTCGATCGAGACGCTGCACGGGGGCGGGCCCGCGGACCTGCGGGAGGTGACGCTCGCTCTCTCGGCGGAGGCTGTCGTCGCCGCCGGCGAGGAGGAGGACGTGCTCTCGGCACGCGAGGCGCTGGAGCCGCTGCTAGACGACGGACGAGCCGCCGACCGCTTTGGCCGCCTGGTCGAGCGACAGGGCGGAGACCGGCGCATTCTGGACGAGCAGGGGAGGTTGCCCGTCGCACCGGTGCTGGCTGACCTGGAGGCGCCGGCCTCCGGCTGGCTGGGCGGGCTCGACGCCCGGCAGATCGGCCTGGCCGCCGTGGAGCTCGGCGCCGGGCGGACCCGCGTCGGGGACGACGTGGACCCCGCGGTCGGATTCGAGATCCACAAGAAGGTGGGGGAGGAGGTCGAGTCCGGAGAGCCCTTGATCACCGTCCACGCGGCGAACGATGATCAGGTCGAACGGGCGCGCCAGAGGCTGAGTGGGGCGATTTCGATCGAGGAAGCGGAGCCTCCCGCGAGGGCGACGGTCCGCTACCGGGTCACGGCGGAAGGCGCGACGCCCCTCTGAATCGACGAGTCCGGACCGGGATGACGTTCGACCCCGAGTCGGACTACCAGTCGAAGTCCTCGGTGATCCCCGGCAGGGAATCGCCTCTGGCCCGCTGCCGCATCCCCCAAGGAAGGTGGAGATCACAGCTCTCGACCGGCTCGGTCCCCGAGACGTAGATCTCCGTGTAGGCCTGGTCGATCGGGCACCACTGCGTGGCCAGCAGGCCCGTGGCCGGATCCACCCGCCGCTCCACCAGACCCTCGGGGCGCTCCCAAGGCTCCGGAGCCTCGCGATCCCGGTAGTAGGCGATGAGCGCCTCTGCGCTCACGGGAGCGGCGTTGCGGCCACCCGTGGCGCCGCGATGGATTCTCACCGGACGATCGAAGCCGATCCAGGTGATCGTCACCAGGTCCGGGGTGAAGCCGACGAACCAGGTGTTCGTGGCCTCGTTGGTCGTTCCGGTCTTGCCCGCCGCCGGTACTTCGAGCGGAAGGCCCAGGCGGCGCACGGCCGTACCTGTCCCGCGGGGCGCGTCGACGACGTCCTGCAGCATGTCCGTCATCACGAACGCCGTCTGCTCGTCCAGCACGAGCTCCCGCTCCGGCCGGCTCTCCCAGATGGTCTGGCCGTCCGAGTCTTCGATCCGGAGGATCGGCCGGGCCGAGACTCGGGTTCCCAGGTTGGCAAAGGTGGTGTACGCCTCCGCGACCTGAAGCGGGATCACGGACGCCGCACCGATCGAAACCGAGGCCACGCGCGGCACGTCGGTTCGGATGCCGAGGCGCCGCGCCGTCTGCGCGACGGTCTCGAGGCCGACCCTGAGACCCAGCTTGACGGCCACCACGTTGATGGAGCGGAAGAGGGCCTCCCGGAGCGTGATCGGTCCGATGAAGGTGTCCGTGAAGTTCTTGGGGGAGTAGATCTCGCCGGTGACGAGCTCGACCTGGACCGGCGTGTCGTAGATGACCTCCGACGCCGGTATCCCGCTCTCGATCGCAGCCGTGTAGACGAACGGCTTGAAGACGGAGCCCGGCTGCCTCAATGCCTGGTTCACACGGTCGAACTCCGAGTCCCGGAAGTCGCGTCCGCCGACCATCGCCAGAACGCCCCCCGTCCTTGCGTCCAGGGCGATGAAGCTGCCCTGGATGTAAGGCATCTCGGGGCCCCGGAGGCTGTCCTCCGGCCAATCGCGTGTCTGACGGTAGGTCGGAGCCGAAAAGCCGGGCTGCCTCTCCACCCATTCGAGCTGCGCGTGCAGGGCCGAGTCGGCCGCCGCCTGCAGCTCCGGGTCGAGCGCGGTGTACACCCGAAAACCGGCCTCGTATATCTCCATGCCGTAGCGCCCGAACAGGATCCTGCGCACCCACTCCACGAAATAGTCGGAGGTCTCGGATCGACGCGCGCCCTCACGCAGGAGGATCGGGAAGGCCTTGGCGAGCTCCGCTTCCTGACGGGTGATCATCCCCTGCCCCGCCATGAGCTCGAGGATGAGGTTGCGCCGGGCCAGCGCCCGCTCCGGGTGGCGGATCGGAGAGTAGCGAGCCGGGGCCCGGGGAAGCGCCGCGAGCAACGCGGCTTCCGGCAGGGTGAGCTGTGCGGCGTCCTTCCCGAAGTAATGCTGTGCCGCGCTCTGCACGCCGTACACGCCGTCGAAGTTGATCTGGTTGAGATAGGCCTCGAGGATCTCCTCCTTGGTGTAGGCGCGCTCCAGAGAGAAAGCCACCTTCATCTCCCGCAGCTTCCGGCGGACGGAGATCTCGCGACGGTCCACCGTCTTCGCGAACATGTTGCCCGCCAGCTGCTGGGTGATGGTGCTGCCGCCGGAGCCGCCGTACCCGTGGACGGCGAAGCTCACGGCGGCGCGGAGGGTACGCCACGGGTCGATTCCCTCGTGCCGCCAGAAGCGACGATCCTCAACGGCGATGAAGGCTTTCGGCACGTGAGCCGGCATGGTCCCGTAGGTGACCGGTATGCGGCGCTCTACGGCCAACTCGGCCAGGAGGCTCCCATCGGCGGCGTAAACACGCGTCGCCTCCTTGGGTTCGAACGCGTAAATTTGGGCGATGGAGGGACAGTCGTCGCACAGGTGGTTCCAGCTGCCCCACGCGAGGCCGAGAGCGAAGGCAGCCAGGCCGCCGGCGATCGTGAAGATCAGCCACCGCTCGCGACCGGGGATGCGAGCCCACAACTCCTTTAGTCTTCTCATCTTAGACGTTCAGGCTCCAGGTGGGGTCCTCGAACACTTGGCCCTCGACGAGCCCAGACTTGGCCCTCGAC
>JAUVMT010000212.1 GCA_030600085.1 Gemmatimonadales bacterium
CAGTTCCGGGACCTCTTGCTCGTATTCGGTCAGGATCTCGCGGGCTTTGCCGGGTTGGCCGGATATGGCGGCCAGCGAAGCCAACTGTGTGTACGGTCGGTCCAACGGCGGCATCTCCTCCAGCGGATAGCTCTCCAGGGCATCGCGAAGCCGGACCGCAGCCTGCGTCCCATCGCCCCGGACGACGAGGTCGTACGAGACCAACGCGAGCGCGGCGTCCAGCGCCTCGGACGCCAACCCGCGCTGCACGTTGGCCGCCTCCGCATCGGCCCAGTGCCCTTCGGCTTCCTCCAGGAGTCCCTGCGTGGCCGCCACGTCCGCGAGGCCGCCGCTCGTACGAGCTCGCCAGAACAGATTGCCCGTCTCGCGGTCACGGAGATCCACCCAGCTCTCGCGCGCGGCATCATAATCGCCCCGGACGGACGCCAAGACGGCACCGTTCCGGTAGGCGGCCGCGTCCTCCGGAAAGAGGCGGCGGTGCGTGTCGAGCGTCTGCTCCGCCTCCTCCACCTTCCCCTGCGCCACCAGCGTTCCGGTCAGATTGCTCAGCGGCAGCGAGGAACTCGCCGAATCCGCCTCCACCGCGCGTCGGTAGTGCTCCTCCGCCCGATCGAGGTTGCGTAGCTGCACATAGGCCACCCCCAGGTTGTTGAGAGCCCAGTCGTCCTCGGGATCCATCTCCAAAAGGTTCTCGTAGGCCGGGATCGCCTTCTCCGGCTCCCTCGTCCCCTGCTGGAAGTAGCTGGCGGCGGCGAAGTAGCGCTCCCGTTTCGTGAGTCGATCTCGGTGTCGATAGGCCATCTCGAGCGCCTCGAGGGCCCGGGTTCTCTGCTGCTGCCGGTTCATCAGAACCACTCCGAGCTTCCTCCAGGCCATGGCGAAGGCGGTGTCGAGCGCGAGCGCCTCCTCCAGCAGCGCGACCGCCCTCGGAACGTCGGCGCGGGCGTCGGCCGCATCGACGGCCTGGGAGTAGAGCCGCAGAGCCTCAAGGTTGGCGGTTGTGGCGCGCTCCAGCGGCTCATCGGCGTGGATGGACGCGTACGACTCGCCGATCCGCTCCCGCAGCTTCTTCGAGAGGTTGTCGATGGCGGGGAGGATCTCGCTCGAATCGGCCGCCGTCTCGCGGTGGGAGGCGAGCACCGTCCCTTCGGCGGGATCCAACACCTGCCCCGTCAGCACGAAGCCCGTCCCCGCCGGATTGATCTCGCCTGCGATGACCGCGCCGACACCCTCGCGCTGTGCGATCTCGCGCGCGAGCTCGGCGCCGAGGACGCCGTTCGCCGGCCTCTCCATCCGCCGCAAGGCCCGGGCGACGAACGAGGGCTCGGCCAGCCGCACGACGTCCGACTGAGAGAGGTCCACACGGAACGCCTCCGTCGCCGCGCGAGCCAGGAGAGGGTCGGAGGAGCCGAAGTCCGCCAGAATCACGACCGCTCGCTCGTCGATCGCCCCCTTGGCGACCAGCGTAGCGGCGGGACCGATCCCGACCGTGCGCATGGTCATGTAGCCGGCGGTCACCACGCCGAGGAAGGCGAACGCGGCGACACCACCCAGGAGTGCGTTCCGCCAGGTGAAGATGCGGTGGTGCGTTCCGCGCTCCGGCGCCGCCGCGGCTATCGCCCCTGCCTGTAGCTCGGGGCCCTCGACAGCTCCGGCACCCGTTTCATCCGGCCTCGGCTCCGCGATTGGCCGCGATTCCGGGTCGTCGCTCGCGTGAGGAGCGCTCTGGGATCGGACCGGTGCGGCCGCGGCCTGCCGGGAGTCGGGACGCCCACGCATGCCCTCTTGCACGAAGGCCGTGGCGAGGACAATGGGAAAACCGATGACGAGAAGGACGATCGCGAAGGGCTGGACCCAGTCGGGAAGCCCTACGCTCTGGGTCATGATCTCGACGACCTGAAGAGCCATCCAGGACGCGCCGAGATAGATCCCCAGCACCTGCCAGATGGAGCGCCGATGCACTTCTTGAATCAGCTGCTTGAGTCCCGACATCGCACCATCCCTCCGGGCGGTCGCTTCATCCGACCGCACTTACTTCGCAGGACCGGTCGAAATCGGGCTATAACTTGGGGTTATATGGTGATTCGGAGCAAGCAGGACGACCGAAGGCCTAGCGTGGACGCCAGAGCCCGGATGACGGCGGATTGGTGCTGGTAAATGGCGTCGAAAGTTCCCAGGGCGGTCGGCAGCTGCGTACCTTCATCGCGCCGGTTCTTGTATATTGCCGCGGCATGAGCGATCGGGATGCTGCGTCCGGATCGCTCCGATCGGCTGTTTCAACCTGCGAGAAGCCGTGCCGGTTCCGTACCTCTGATTCGCAGGGCCGCAACGCCCACCCTGCTTCGGCTGCCCTGTTACCCTACAGTTGGATTGCACGGAACCCCGGCACGTCACAACCTGGGAAGGAGACTCGGATGGGAAGCTCGAAGCTCGGCACCGACGAGCGGCCCTTGTGGGTCGCCATCATCGGCGCCGGCCCGGCCGCCTACTTCACGGCCGAGGCCCTCTTCAAGCAGAAAGAGCTGAACGTTCGTGTCGACATGTTCAACCGGCTCCCGACCCCGTACGGCCTGGTGCGGGACGGAGTCGCCCCCGACCACCAATCCATCAAGGCCGTTACACGCAAGTTCGAGAAGATCTCCCACGACCCGCGCTTCCGCTATTTCGGCAACGTCACGATCGGAGAGGACATCCACCGTGACGATTTGCTGGGGCTCTATGACCAGATCGTGTACGCCGTCGGAATGCCCGCGGACAAGCAGATGGGAATCCCGGGCGAGGACCTGGAGGGCAGCCACTCCGCCACCGAGTTCGTCTGGTGGTACAACGGACATCCCGACTTCACGGATTGCGAGTTCGACCTCTCGGCCGAGCGCGCCGTGGTGGTGGGAATCGGCAACGTGGCCCTCGATGTGGCGCGTATTCTGGCCAGCTCGCCCGACACGCTGGGGACGACGGACATCGCCGATCACGCCCTCGAGGCGCTGCGATCCAGCCGCGTGCGCGAGATCGTCGTGTTGGGACGCCGCGGGCCCGCGCAGGCCGCCTTCACGAGCGTCGAGCTCAAAGAGTTCGGTCAGCTAGAAGGCGCCGGTGTGGCTGTCGATCCCGCCGATCTCGAGCTGGATGAGGAGAGCAGGAGGCTCGTCGAGGAGCAGCGCGCGGTCCGCCGCAACCATGAGCTCCTGGAGGGCTATGCGTCCGGGGGTGCACCCTCCAACGGAGGCCGGACCGTTGAGTTCCGATTCCTGGTCTCACCCGTGGAGATGATCGGCGGCGAGGCGGGCCGGCTCGAGGCGGTGCGAATCGAGCGGAATCGGTTGACGAAGACCGAGGACGGCTCGATGCGTCCGCGCGGCACCGGAGAGTACGACGAGATCGAAGCCGGGCTGGTCTTCCGGTCCATCGGCTACCGGGGGATCCCTCTACCGGATGTTCCCTTCCATGACCGATGGGGCATCATCCCCAACGAAGGCGGCCGCGTCGTCGACGAGGACGGCGCGCCCTATCCGAGGGAGTACGTCTCCGGGTGGTGCAAGCGAGGGCCCACTGGCGTGATCGGCACGAACAAGCCGGATGGCGCCGAGACAGCGGGGGCCATGGTCGAAGACGCCGCGAGCATCGCCGGAGAGCTGCCGGAGGGTCGCTCGGCAAACGCGATCGAAGCGCTCCTGGCAAAGCGCCGCGTGGACTACGTCACGTTCCAGGACTGGGAAGCGCTGGACGAGTTCGAGCTCTCTCGGGGCGAGGCCGAGGGTCGGCCGCGCGTCAAAGTCTGCCACGTTGACGAGATGCTCGAGGTCATTCACGCGGGCCGAGCGAGGCGCGGCGCGGCAAAGACTTCCGATAAGGGCGGCACCACCCTACAATCGGGATCGGAACAGCCAGTCTCCAGATGGAGCTGAGGTGGTGTGAAGTGGTTGTAGTAACTGCAGTTCGGCGGTTCGTGACGCTGGCTTCGCCCTGCGTCTTCCTCGCGTTCTCGGCAAGCCCATCGGTGGCCAGCCCGGCGCAGGAATCCCCGGTGACGTTCGCCACCGGTGCTTGGGTGGGCGTGCTCGAAACGTCCTCTGGGCCCTCTCTAACGGTCGTGCTGGCGTTGTGGGATTCGCCCGCTGCCGACGGATCCGTGGGCCGCGCGGTGTACGCGAGCCCCGGCACGACTTGCCGGTACA
>JAUVMT010000032.1 GCA_030600085.1 Gemmatimonadales bacterium
CCCTCGCGGCAGAACAACAGTCCGATGCCGACGGGACCGCCGAGCTTGTGGGCCGTCGCCGTCAACAGGTCGACGGGGATCCGGTCGAGTGACACGTCCTCCTTGCCGCAGGCCTGCACGGCGTCCGTATGCAGAAGGGCGTCGCTCTCGTGAACGAGCCGCTCGATCTCGGCCATCGGCTGGACCGTGCCGACCTCGTTGTTCGCCCACATGATCGAGACGAGCGTGGGTCGCCCCGCCGCCTCGGCGAGTGCCCGCTCGAGGTCCGCGAGCCGCACCGTGGCGGAGATGTCCACGGGCAGCAGTCGGATCTCCGCGCCCTCGGCGCCGGCTCGCTTCGCCGCCTCGAGACACGCCTTGTGCTCCACTTCGGAGAGGATCAGGCACGGCCCCTGCTCGAGGTTCGCACGCGCGAAGCCCAGGATCGCCAGGTTGTCGGATTCCGTTCCCCCGCCCGTGAAGCAGATCTCCCGCGGCCGGCACCCGAGCAGCTCGGCGAACTCCGCCCGGGCGTCCTCGAGACGCTCGTGAGCCCTGCGGCCGAACGCGTGCGCGCTGACGGGGTTGTAGCCGCAGTCGCGAGCCGCCTCCATGGCGGCCCAGACCTCGGCGCGCATCGGCGACGTCGCCGCGTGATCGAGGTAGATGGCGTCGGATCCCTGCAGTGTGTTCGTCATGAGCTACGATATCCGTGGCGCCGCCCGGGGTTCCGGCGGCCCATCCCGCCGATTCGCCGTACCGGTATTCCGACCAGCAGGTTTCCCACGCGGTTCGGGCGCTCTAGGTTATGTGATGTAGGTCGAAAGAAGTCCGCAACTCGATCGCTCGTAGAGGATTATGCCCGGAATCCCCGTTCCAGAGTCGGCTCTTCCCCCCCGTGCTGCCCGCGTGTTTCGCGCGACCGTGCACGGGCTCCCCTTCGGCGACCGGACGCGCCACCTCACCCGGATCCGCTCCGGCGAGCCGCTCATGCTCTTGCCGGATCCTCCGGACTCCCCGATCGAGTGCGTCTGGGTACATCTGATGGCGGGAGACGTGGTTGGACACCTTCCGAACGAGATCTGCAGCTGGCTCGGGCCCTGGATGCGCCGAGGCGGTCGAGCGAGGATCCGGACGCTCCGAGTGGGAGACGAGAGCGTTCCGAGCTGGAAACGCCTTCTCGTCGAGGTGAGCTGCGGCTGAGCCTCTCACCCGGAGCCTGAGCCAGTCGGTCCGAAGACCGTCCGGCCTGCCGCCGAAGAGGACCTACAGCGACCGAACCGGCATCTCGACGATGTCATCTATCCGGACGGTCTCCTCCGTATAGAACGGCTCGCCGTACGACGATCGGATGAGCGAGCCGTAGTGACGGCCCTGCGTCTCGACGAGCTCGTACAGGGGCTGGCCGGTTGGGAAGATCTCCCCGGCCGCGTCCGACCCATCGAACTGGGAGGCGAAGCAGCGGATCGCCTCCATCTTCCGGCGGAAGTGCTCCTCCTCCAGGTGGACGACGAAGGTCGGCTTTACGGGGTCCTCTCGATAGCTGAGCGCGTAGAGGACCTTCCGAGGCTTGTGGGCCGGCGGCTCGGGCGGGCCGAAGCGCTTCAGGCCGGCGAGGAAGGCAGCATCGCGGCCGAGCTCGGCAGCGACCCGGTGGTCTGGATGGCGGCCCCTGAAGTAGGGGAGAATGAGCACACGCGGACGCAGCTCCCGGATCATCGTCGCCAGGCGCTCGCGGTTCTCCTGGTTGTTGAACAGGCCTGCGTCCGGGAGGCCGGCGTTCAAACGAACCGTCAGCCCGAGGACGTCGGCCGCCCGAGCCGCCTCCTCGGCTCGCAGCGTCGCCGAGCCGCGTGTCCCCATCTCGCCTTCGGTGAGGTCGATGACGCCGGTCCGGTACCCCTGCTCCGCGCACCGCACCAGCGTGCCGCCGCAGGTGAGCTCCACGTCGTCGCAGTGCGCGGCGATCGCCAGGACGTCGACGCCGCGATCGCTCACGTCGGGGGCTTCGCCGTGCGTGCGGCGCTCCCGCTCCGGACGAGCCGCGTCGTAGCGCGCCCGGCCAAGTCCTACTCGTACCTCAACGCATCGACCGGATCGAGGCGGGCGCCGCGAGACGCCGGGAAGAGTCCGAAGCCGATCCCGGTGAAGGCGGAGGCGGCGAGCGCGACAACGATGGCCCACAGCGGAGCCTCCGCCGGGACGGGCGTCCAGCGGTTCAGGCCCCACACGATCGCGCCCCCCAGAAAGAGGCCGCAGAAGCCTCCGATCAGCGTCAGCGTCGAGGCCTCGACGAGGAATTGCCACAGGATGTCGCGCCGTCTGGCGCCCATCGATTTCCGAAGCCCGATCTCACGCGTTCGCTCGGTCACCGAGATCATCATGATCCCGATCACGCCCACGCCGCCGACCATCAGGCCGACACTCGAGAGGGCGACCATCACGGTGAACAGCACGCCCGTGAGCTGGTTCCACAGATCCATCACCTGGTCCTGCGTGACGAGGGCGAAGTTGGATTCCTGGCCGGGCTTGAGCCCGCGAAGTTCCCGTAGCCGCGCCTCCACGGCGTCGAGCGCCGTCTCGAGGGGGACGCCGGGATTCGGCCGCACCGCGAAGCCGATCAGCCGGTCCCAGATGTCCAGGTCCTTGTAGGCCGTGGGGAAGGGGATGAAGACGTAGTGCGTCGCGAAGCCCGCGAACAGGTTGGCCGGCGGCCGGTAGATGCCCACGACCTGGAAGGGGGCGTCGCTCGCGCCGGTGACGCCGAACCCCGGGCTCGAGATCACGAAGTCCTTCCCGACCGGGTCGCGTCCCTCGAACAGGTCGAGCGCCGTCGCGGAGTCGATAACCGCCACGTTCCGGGCACGATAGTTCTCGGTCGCGGTAAACCAGCGTCCGTCCGTCAGATCGCCGTTGTCGAACTCGAGATAGGAATCGGTGACCGCCACCAGCGCGACCTCGACGCGCTCAGACCCCCCCCCGCGCCTCGAAGCCGGACTGCGATAGGTCGGCGTACTCCCAGACGTCCTGTATCTCCGGGAGTTTGGCCAGGTCACGGGCCCAAATCGGATCGAGGGGCGGATTCGTCATGAAATCCGACTCCTCATCCTCGTACCCGGTGTTGATGTCGATGCCGAAGGACGCATGGACGACGTAAAAGGTCGTCACCCCTCGGGAGGAGATGGCCTCCGTGAAGCTGCCGTTGACGCCCTGGATCACGGCCGCGATGACCATGACGACAAGCACGCCGATCGCGACGCCCAGGATGGTGAGGCCGCTCCGCACCTTGTTCGCGCGAAGCGCCGACAGCGCGATGCGGATCCCTTCGTCCAGCGTCGTCCGCCAGTTCACTCGCCGCCTCCCTTCCATGATCCGGGATCTTGTCGAGCCGACCCTCGGGTGGACTCGCCGGCCGATCGGGCCGACCTACTCGTAGCGCAACGCATCGATCGGATTCAGACGTGACGCTCTCCGAGCCGGGTAGATGCCCGAGGAGAGTCCGACCAGGAGACCCAGGGCGATGGCCGTCGCCACCGCCCACGGCGGGATGGAGGCCGGCAGCGGACTGAACCGCTCGACGAGCTTGCCGAGGCCCAGGCCGAAGAGGATCCCGAGCGCCGCCCCGAGCAGGGAGATGAAGGACGACTCGGCGAGAAACTGCATCATGATGTCGCGTTGCGTGGCCCCCATCGCCTTGCGTACGCCGATCTCACGGGTGCGCTGCGTCACAGACACGAGCATGATGTTCATGATCACGATTCCGCCGACCACCAAGGAGATGGAGACCAGGCCGGGCACCGCGGCGAGAAGTATGTTGTTGATCGTCTCCCAGGCGCTGAGCAGCCCACTCGACGTCTGGAAGTAGAAGTTGTTCTCCTCCCCGGGCCTGAGCCCTCGGCTGATCCGAAGCGCCTCTTCGGCCGCATCCATCGCGACCTGTAACTCGCTCTCGTTGTTGGTCTTGACCGAGATCTCGAGGACGCGATCCCGCTTGCGGCTCAGGGTCTGGTTGTACGCCTCGTAGGGCATGAGGATCGCAGCGTCCCACGCGTTGCCCAGCAGCCCTCCCTTTCGCTCGAAGACGCCGACCACCTCGTAGCGGTGGGCCTCGAGCCGGATCTGCCTCCCCAACGGCGACCCGGCGGGGAAGAGCTTCTCGGCGATCTCCGGTCCGATCACCGCCACTTTCAGCCCGCGCTGCTGATCGAGGGGCGTCAGTCCGCGCCCCTCCTCGATCTTCCAGCCCTGGACGTCCTGATAGTCCTCGGAGCCGCCGATCACGCGGATGTTGCGCCGCCGCCGCACGCCGTGCCAAACCTCGCGCATCCGTCTCGCATCCCGATAGGCGAAGTAGCGCGCGTCCGGGACGGCGTTCCTCAGTGCCTCGACATCGTCCAGGTCCGGGTACGGGTTCCGGTCGAGGCGCCGACGCTCTTCCGCCGACCGGTTTCCGGTACTCACCGTCGGCCGCCGGACCACGGAGAAGGTGTTCACCCCGAACAGGGAGCCCGCGAAGTCTTCCTGGACGTATCGGTTCATGCCCTCGACGACGGTGATGACGGCGATGAGGAAGGTGATCCCGATGACCACCCCGAGCAGCGAGAAAATGGACTTCAGCTTGTGTGCCCAGAGCTGGGTGAGCGCGACGCGGAGTGCTTCGAAGATGCTCATCCCCTCCTCCCGCTCCCGTTAGGGCTCGGAGATGACCGGCGGGGCGGTCGAGGCGAAAGGTGCTGTCGTGAGCGTGGCGTGGCTGGACGCGACCATGCCGTCCACGAGCGTGATGATCCGCTCGGCGAACTCGGCGATGTCGTGCTCGTGCGTGACCATGATGATGGTCTGGCCCTGACGGTGGAGGTCGACGAAGAGCGACATGATCTCGGCGGAGGTCGAGGAATCCAGGTTTCCCGTCGGCTCGTCGGCCAGGAGGATCGAGGGCTCGTTGACGAGGGCGCGCGCGATCGCGACGCGCTGGCGCTGGCCACCGGACAGCTCGTTGGGCTGGTGCTGCATGCGGTCGGCGAGGCTGACGAGGCCGAGGGCCCGGGCGGCGCGCTCACGCCGCTCGCCCGCTTTCACGCCCGCGTAGATCAGCGGCAGTTCCACGTTGTGCAGCGCCGTGGCCCGGGGCAGCAGGTTGAAGGTCTGGAAGACGAAGCCGATCTCCCGGTTACGGATTCGGGCCAGCTCGTCGTCCTCCAGATCCTGCACCGGAACGCCGTTGAGGATGTACTCGCCCGCCGTCGGCGTATCCAGGCACCCGATCACGTTCATGAGCGTCGACTTGCCGGAGCCGGAGGGCCCCATCACCGCGATGAACTCGTTGCTTCGAATCTGGATGTCGACACCCCGCAGCGCGTGCACGATCTCGGCACCCATGTCGTATTCCTTGCTCAGGCCGTGGGTGACGATGACGGTCGGCGTCGAGGCTTCCATGCCGCCTCAGTTCTCGCTTCTGGCGCTTCGGTCGTCGCCCTCTTCAATCTCGATGGAGGTCCCGTCCCGGAGCTCCCGGATCGCCTGATAGCTGCCCGACACGACCGTCTGTCCCTCGTCGAGACCGTCGAGGACCTCGAAGTAGTTGTCGCCGGTGACCCCGATCTCGACGGGCCTAAAGCGGACCACGCCGTCCTCCTCCACGACGTACACCCCCTCGATCTGCGAGGCATCCCTGCCTTCGAAGGGCGATTCATCGGTCTCGCCGTCGCCGGTCAGCTCGTTCTCGAGCAGCTCGAAGTCCTCCTCGTCGATGAGCGTCAGAGCGATGATCGGGATCGCGAGCACGTCTTCGCGGGTGGCGGTCACGACGTTCGCCGTCGCCGAAAGATCGGGCCGGATCGCCTCCGGGGGCTCATCCAGCGAGATCCGCACCTCGAAATCGATCGCCTGATCGCTGGCCGTCGAGGTCACCGACGATACGGGACGAATGGAGCTGTTGCCGATCTTCGTCACCCTGCCCGCGAAGCGGCGATTCGGGAACGCGTCAATCTCGACCGAGGCCGAGTCCCCGATCGAGATCTCGGGCACGTCCGTCTCGTCCACCTCGATCACGGCTTCCATCTCAGAGAGGTCGGCCACGGTGAGCAGCAGGCTTCCGGGGTTGTTCATCGTGCCGACGATCGCCGTCTCGCCCTTCTCGACGGAGAGCCGCGTGATGCGGCCGGTCATCGGGGCCCGGATCACGGTCTTGTCGACTCGGTCACGCGCCTCGCTGACGGCGGCCCGGGCGTTCGCCACGCCGTGCTCGGCCGCTTCCCAAAACGACTTCCTCACCTCGGCTACGGTGATCGCCTGTTCGACCTCCTGGTCGGTGACGAGATCCTCCGTCCGCTCCTTGAGCTGGCTCATACGGTCGGCATCCCGCTGTGCCTGGGTGTATTCGGTACGCGCCTGGACCTCTCGTGCCCGCGCCTCCGCGAGCGAGGCCTCAGCCCGCCGCATGGCTGCCTCGTACTGAGTCGGATCGATGATGAGCAGGAGGTCGCCCTCACTGACGTTCTGCCCCTCCTCGACGGGCAGCTGCACGATCCGGCCCGAGATGTCGGCACTGATGTCGACCGATCGCTTGGGCTCGATGTGGCCACTGGCCCTCACCTTGGCGACGAGGTCACGCCGTTCGACGTCCTCGGCGCGCACGGTGATCGCGTCTTCGCCGCCGGCCATGACCGCTCTCGCCGCCAAAACGCCGACGACGGCGGCCACGCCAACACCGATCAGGATCTTCCTGCCCCGGCTCATGCCCGTTCGGCTCCTCTATCTCTCTTCACCACACAGGATTCCCGGCCCGCTACCTTCTACGCCGCTCGGGCACGCTCGGTTTCAGCGCTCAAAAGAAGGCAGCCGCGACCGCCTTGAAGACCACGTAAAGGGCGAGAATCGCGAAGGCGGCCGATCCCGCCGATGCCTTCGGGTAGAGCCTGCTCACGCCGATTCCCAGCACGACAGCCGCCCAGATGCTGAAGAGATTGAGGCCGTGCAGGAAACCGTATAGGAAGCCTTCCTCGTCGAGTCCCGGCAACAGGAGATCGAGGCTCAGGCTCACGGTGGCGTCCCCCGAGGCGATCATCAGGGGGACGGTGAGCAGTCCGCCGACGGTCGGGATGAAGAGCGTGTGGGCGCTTACGCTCATCGTCTGGGCGAACGAGGCTTCGCCTCCCAGGATGAGGTTCCAGATCAGGAGGATCAGTCCTGCGAGTATCACCGCGAGAATGGGGGTGAAGACGACAGGTCCGATGTACCGGAAGATACCGGCCATTCGCATCGCGGTATCGATTTGCGCGGGCTCCGGGTTGTCCCCCAGCTGCTCCATCACGAGCTGCCGGATCAGCTCTTCCGGGATGATGATGTTGATGAGGAGGCTCACCACCATCAGGGTCAGGAGCGCTCCCATCCAGGCCGGTTTGGCCTTGAGCTTGTCGAAGAGAGCGGCCGGCGAGAAGAAGACCTGCGCGATGCGGGCCGGCAGTGAAGGAAGATCCGCTGCTTGCTCGGGCGCTCCGTTGTCGGGCGAAGACTCCTCGGTCATGCCACCTGCCTCCGTCGAGCGTCGCTAGGGCCGCCGGCGCGCGGCCCACCCCAGAGTGGGGATTTCCACACGAAGGACGCGTCCATCCGCCGATGCCCACAGGGTATGGGTCTCGCCGCCACCTTCGACCACGTATCGGCGTGCCGTGACCGTCTCCCCGTGCACGGGGACCGCTTCCTCCCCTTCGTCGCGTATGGTGGCACGAAACTGCCGACCCTCGGAGGGAACGACAAGGGAGAGCTGGCGACCTCCGGCGCCTTCACGGACGAGCCTCAGCAGAAGGAAGTAGTGGTGAGCGAAGCCCCTCTCGAGGATGACGAGACCATCGGGAGCGACGAACTCTTTCACCCTCTCGCCCTCTTCCGATTCCGTCGCCATACGCAGGCGGTTGGCGCGCCGAAGACCGACGACGGAGCCGAGTGAGCCGCCGGAAGGCTTCAGCTCGTACCGATCGGGACGATAGGACTGGTCGAGGAGTAATCGGACCTCGCCGGATACGATCCCGGCGGCGTCACGGCTCGACGTCGCGCGCGCAGCCGCGCGCACGACGTCCCCATCGCTCTGCACCACGAAACGCTCCAGACCGACCAGCTCGCCGTTCAGAAGGATTTCGTAGGTGCCCGCATCGAGCTCCTCACCCCCCTGTGCGTGGAGGGCCGGCGCGGCGGCGAGGCAGCCCGCGGCGGTCACAGCCAGACTCCGGACCACGCCGGTCCAGGAGCCCGCGGTCCGTTCAAGCGACATCCTGTCCTCCCTCCGCCCCGGATCCGAACAGTCCGCTTCCGATGTGGTCGATCAGGTACTCGAAGATGGCGCGTCCGGTCTCGGCCGAAGCGCGCGACGGTCTTCCCACGACGCCGATCGAGCCCGAGACGGGGACAGGCTCCTCGCCGGCGACCAGCTTTTGGAGCTTGCGCTCCTCGATCACGACGTCGCGGATCGCCTCCAACCGGACGAGCTCCGGCGCGAGGTGAAGCAACAGCGCGGTGGCGAGCTCTCCGGCGTGCTCATGCGTGTGGGGCTGACGGAGGAACGCCGACAGATCGATCGCGTGAAGATCGACCGACCGGATTCGAGCCGTCTCGCTGACGACCGTGGCCAACGCGTACAGGTGCGGTCCGTAGCCGTGCACGGTCATGAGGACCAGCTCCTCCACGCCGTGCGCCTCCCAGCAGCTCACGAGCTCGTTCAAAACCCGGTGCAGGGTCTTTCCCGAGAGGGACGCGGTTCCGGCGTACTCGGCGTCCCGGGGCGATGCCGCCCCGAACGGGAGGGTGGGAGCCAGGAGGACCTCGTACCGGGCAGCGATCGCCTCGGCCAGCCGGGTGATGATCAGAGCATCCGCTCCGAGCGGCAGGTGGGGTCCGTGCTGCATGCAGGTTCCCACGGGAAGGATGAGCCGGGGATCGCGGCTCAGGCGCTCGGCGGCCTCGGACCAGGGGAGCCGGTCAAGCCGCACGGCGGCGGTCGGCGTCATCTCGCTTCCGTCGTAGCGGTCATCCCCATCAAGCTCTCCGCGTGGGCCGAGCTCCACAAGCGAGCCCGCTCCCGGCTTCTCATCTCCCGCACCCCGGGATGCTACCTTGAAGGGTCCGCTCGGGACCGATGCACCCCGGATCGAAATCCACGCCACGAGACTGGTACGAACGCACGACATGGACTTCTACGAGATGCCTCCCGGCACCGAGGCCCCGGAGATCGTCAACGTGATTGTCGAGATCCCCAAGGGGACCCGGAACAAGATCGAGTACGATCCGACCGACCGCGTGTTTCGATTGGATCGTGTTCTGTATTCGCCCGTCTACTACCCGGGAGACTACGGGTTCATTCCCGGGACGCTCTCCAAGGACGGGGATGCCCTGGACGTGCTCGTGCTCGTCACGGACCCGACGTTCACCGGCTGCGTGCTGCAGGCCCGTCCGATCGGCGTCCTCGAGATGCGCGACGAGAAGGGCTTCGACGAGAAAATCCTCACCGTGCCGGCTAACGATCCGCGCTTCGATGAGATCTCCGATCTCTCCAATCTGCCCGATCACCTGCTGACCGAGGTGCAGTACTTCTTCGAGGTCTACAAGGACCTGGAGGGGAAGGAGACCGCGCTGCTCGGCTGGCATCCGAAGAAGGTGGCGCACGAGTGGATCCGCCGGGCGATCGACCATTTCACGGGCCTTCGGTCCATCTAGCCGCCCTGGCTGGCGGATCCGGCTCGACGCGGGCTTGAGCCGAGGTTGATCGCCGGGTCCACTCTCGGCACATGATCCAGATGGTTCCGTCGGCCGCTCTGGTCGGTCTCGACGTCGTAAGGGTGCGCGTCGAGGTGTCGATCACGCGGGGTACGCCTCTGATCCAGGTCGTCGGTCTTCCCGAAAGCGCCGTACGTGAGGGACGCGAGCGGATCAGGGCGGCTGCAGCGCAGCTGGGCCTGCATGTGCCCGGACTCCGCATCACCGTGAACCTGGCCCCGGCCGACGTCCGAAAGCACGGTGCCGCGTTCGACCTGCCGATCATCCTCGGCATCCTGGCCGCGTCCGGGGCCGTCCCGGGAGAGCGCGCCAGCCGCACCGCGATGCTGGGAGAGCTCGGCCTGGCCGGAGATCTTCGTCCCGTTCGAGGCGTGTTGCCGATCGCGCTTCACGCGGCGAGCGAAGGCGATGTCGAGGGCCTCATCGTGCCCGCGGCCAACCTGGGCGAGGCTCGGCCGGTGAGCGGCATCGACGTGCGTGGTGCGAGCTCCCTCGGAGAAGTCATCGAGTTTCTGAGGGACGGTCGCCCGCTACCATCGGCGCGAGACGCCCGCTCGCAGCTCCCCGAAACCGTGGCCATCGACGAAGGACCCGATCTCCGTGACGTTCGCGGACAGGACCGGGCTAAGAGGGCGCTGGAGATCGCGGCCGCCGGCTGTCACAACCTCCTCCTGCGAGGCCCGCCTGGCGCCGGAAAGACGATGCTCGCCCGCCGGCTCCCGGCGATCCTTCCCGCCATGGACCTGGAGGAGAGCCTCGAAGTCACAGCCATCCACAGCGTGGCGGGACGACTCTCCTGCGGCGAGGTCGTGACCGCCCGGCCCTTCCGGGCGCCGCACCACACCATCAGCGAGGCGGGACTCGTGGGTGGCGGCGCCGTGCCGAGGCCCGGCGAGGTCTCTCTGGCCCACCGAGGCGTGCTCTTCATGGACGAACTTCCCGAATTTCGCCGCCGCTCGCTCGACGTCTTGCGGCAGCCTCTGGAGGAGGGCGTTGTCCACGTCGTCAGGGTGCGAGCGGCAGTGAGCTTTCCGGCCCGATTCCAGCTCGTGGCGGCCATGAACCCATGCCCGTGCGGCAAGCACGCGCTGGGAGCGGAGGAGAGCCCCTGCGAGTGCGACGAGGCTACGGTCCGGCGTTACGCCGGCCACGTCAGCGGTCCCCTGCTCGATCGTATCGACATCTGCCTGGACGTCCCGCCCGTACGTTGGCGGGAGCTGAGGCGGGAGCCGCGCGGCGAGCCGAGTGTCATGGTGCGGGAGCGAGTGATGGAGGCGCGCGAGCGGGCGACCGCTCGGTGGCAAGGGAGGGCAAACGCCGATATGGGCATCGGCGAGACAGAGCGTTTCTGCCGAACGAGCGGCGAAGCTGAGCGCCTGCTGCGATCCGCCGTCCGGCGGTTTGGCCTCAGCGCTCGTGCCTACCACCGGGTGCTGAGGGTGGCGAGAACCGTCGCGGACCTGGGGGGAGCCGGCGACCTCACGGCGACGCACGTCGCCGAGGCCGTTCAGTACAGGGCGTCGAGCTTGGCAGGTCGCTAGGGGCCGGCCGTTAGAGTCCGCCGGAAGGTCGCGGACTGGCCGGGTGACTCCTCGACCTCCACCACGATGGCAGCGAGGTTCGAGCGCTCGCCGAGCTCCTCGACCAGGAGCCCGGCCAGGTACTCGGCGAGCATCTCGGCCGTGGTGTTCTCGACAGGCAGAAGCACCACGTCGCGGCGCGGAAAGACGTAGGTGTACTCGCCGTGCAGCACGCGGACTTCCCGGTCATCCGCCTCCACGCCCAGCGTCCGGTTCTCAGTCTGCACGAGCATCTTGTGGTCCAGGTCGGCCACCAGAGCCGACACCCGGCGCTTGAGCGCCACGAAGTCGTAGACGAGCCCGTCCTCGTTCAGCTCGCCGCTGATCCGGACGGCGACCCGGTAGTTGTGGCCGTGCAGCCTCTCGCACCGTCCCCCGCCGTAGGTGATGAAGTGGCCGGCGGCGAAGGAGAGCTCACTCTTCGCGACGTCGATCTCGAACGTGCTCATGGTGGACAATAGGGCGCGGCTGTTCCCGGCGGGCAACCTTGCTCGCTCGGGCCTCGGGAGGGCAGGTTAACGCCGGACGACGATCAAGGGGTGATGGTGCGGCTCTTCGTGGCGATCAACCCGCCGGAGCGCGTCCGCGAGCGGATCGGCGCGGGCACGGAAGATCTCCGAGGTCTCGAGTGTATCCGATGGGTAGCACCCGACCGCGTCCACCTCACGCTCAAGTTTCTCGGAGAGGTGGACGAAGAGTCGGAGCGCTCGATCGCTGAAGCGCTCGTCCGCGTCGCGATGGGGCGCAGACCCTTCGAGGCGTGCGTCACCGCCCCAGGCGCGTTCCCGAACATCCGTCGCCCGAGGATCATCTGGCTCGGGCTGGAGCAGAGCCCCGAGCTCGCCGCCCTTCAGGGCGACCTGGAGGACGCGTTGGCGGATCTGGGATTCGAGCGAGAGGAGCGCGCATTCTGGCCCCATCTGACGCTTGGCAGGGTGCGTCGGGGCCGGCGGGTCGACGGTAGCGTGCTGGACAGCCTGGTCCGCCGAACGGAGGTTTCGGGCGCCTGGCAGGTTGAGGCCGTGGAGCTCATGCGCAGCCATCTGCTCCCCACCGGAGCGGTCTATGATGTTCGAGCTTCGGCGCGGCTGACGGGATAAACAGGACGAAGCGAGGATGGTGCCTTGAGAACGATCCGGAGCTGTCTGGCCGGCGTCGGATGTCTGACGCTGCTCGCCCTCGGTGGTGGAGCGGCGTGGACGTACTGGCCCGAGATCCAGGAGTGGTGGAGCGCTCGCTCGGCGAACGTGGTTTTCGCGGTCGAGCCGAGCGAGGAACTGGCCGCCGACGCCGAGGCGAGGCTGCGGTCCCTGTTCGAGGAGGGTGGGCCGGTAGAGGTAAGACTCACTGAAGCGGAGGTCCAGAGCCTCGTCCTGTATCGAGTCGCCCCGACGCTGCCCCCGGGCGTCAGCGAGCCGCTCGCCACGTTGCAGGACTCGACGGTCCAGGTGAGCGCCCTGCTCGATCTCGAGCAGTTGGCCGCCTCCATCGATTCCGAGGCGGCCGGACGTCTCCAGGAGTTCATCGGAGACACGGCGCGCGTGACGGCGCGCCTCCACCCGCGGGTCGCCGGACCCGCTCGAGGCGAGCTCTCGATCCTTCGTCTCCAGGCCGGGCTGTTTCCCGTCCCGCCGCTGCTGATTCCGGGCATGATCACGCAGCTCGGCTTCTCCACCGCGCCGGGAAACCCGCGGGCGATGGCCGTCGAGATCCCTCCCGAGATTCAGAGTGTGACGGTCCAAGCGCAGGAGCTGGTCGTTCGGCTCGCCGAGCCATAAGCCAACCGCATGCGATGAGCCACCCGAAACACATGCGATGAGCCACCCGAACCCGAGTAGAGAGACAGAGACCGGAGGGAGGTAGACCGATGAGCGTGAAAGTCGCCGAGCCCGCCGCCGGTGCGAGCGGAGAGAGGGGCTCTGAAGGTGAAGCGCAGCGCTTTCTGAACTTCATAGATGGCGAGTGGTGCGAGTCGAGCACAGGCGAATTCTACGAGAACCGGAATCCGGCCCGCATGTCGGATCTCATCGGGCATTTTCCGCTCTCGGGCGACGAGGACGTCCAGCGGGCCGTCTCCTCCGCCCGGCAGGGCTTCCTGGAGTGGCGGGCGGTGCCGGCCCCCGAGCGCGGCGAGATCCTGCGCCACGCGGGCGATCTGCTGACGAGCGGCAAGGAGGAAATCGCCCGGGCGGCCACGAGGGAGATGGGGAAGGTGCTCGACGAGACGCGGGGGGACGTCCAGGAGGCGATCGATACCGCCTACTATGCGTCGAGCGAGGGCCGCCGCCTGTTCGGGCACACGGTCCCCTCGGAGCTGCGCGACAAGTGGGCGATGAGCTACCGTCGCCCGATCGGCGTCTTCGGCGTCATCACTCCCTTCAACTTCCCGGTGGCGATCCCGAGCTGGAAGATCTTCCCGGCGCTGCTGTGCGGAAACGCGGTCGTGTTCAAGCCGGCCGCCCTGGTTCCTCACTCCGCCCACCTGTTCGTCGAAGCCCTGTTGGAAGCGGGGGTGCCGCCCCGCTGCCTGCAGCTCGTCCACGGCGCGGGCCGGGCCGCCGGGCAGGCGATCGTCGATCATCCCGATATCGCGGGGATCTCCTTCACCGGCTCCACCGAGGTCGGCAGCAAGATCGGCGAGACCTGCGGGCGCATGCACAAGCGCTGCTCCCTGGAGATGGGAGGCAAGAACGCACAGATCGTGATGTCCGACGCGAACATGGATCTGGCGATCGAGGGCGTGCTCTGGGGCGCCTTCGGCACGACCGGCCAGCGGTGTACCGCCACGAGCCGGCTGCTACTGCACGCTGAGATCCACGACGCCTTCGTCGAGCGCCTGGTTGCCGAGGCGGGCGCCCTCCGGCTCGGCGACGGGCTCGACCCGGACGTGGATGTAGGACCCCTGATTAACCTGGACGCGTTAGAGAAGGTGGAGGAGTACGTGGAGATCGCCCG
>JAUVMT010000079.1 GCA_030600085.1 Gemmatimonadales bacterium
GCGTCTGCCGAGCTCGAGCGCTTCACCGCTGCCGACGGCGAGAGGCCGGATGGCCGCACCAGGAACCTCCTGTCGGTACGCCTCGAGAAGGTGCGCGAGCAGGCCCGAGTCTTCGACAGAGGTCGTGGTGGCCAGGAGGACGGCCTCCGAACCGCCGCGGGCGCAGCCGGCGGCCAGCAACGCCGCGGCCAGCCAGGAAGCGGTGAGCACGAAGGCGCCTCGCTTCATCCGTGCCGTATCCACCGCACCATCTCCGGCAGGTTGGCTCTCTTTCCACTCATGAGGATCGCTACACGGTAGATCCGCCCGGCCAGCCAGGCCGAGCCCAACATCCCCAGCACGAGAAGGCTCACCGAGCCCGCCAGCTCGATGGCAGGCACGTGCGAGATCGCCAACCGGGCCGGAACGATCATCGGGCTGAACAACGGAATCAGCGAGCCGACGACCGCCCACCTGGACTCCGGGCTTTCGATGATTCCGATCACCAGTATGAAGCCCACGACGATGATGACGACCAGAGGGGTCACGACCTGCTGCGCGTCCTGTTCGTTGCCCAGAGAGGCTCCGGCCGCAAGGAAGAGGCCGGCATACAGCAGATACCCGAGGATGAAGTAGAGCAGAGCCCAGGCGACGAGCCCGATCGGCAACCGCACGTGCGCCAGGTCGACTCCCTCTGCGGCCAGCACCGATGCCAGGCCCGGCAGGCCGTACAAGCTGAGCAAACCCCCGATAGCCGCCCAGATGGCGATCTGTGTCAGGCCGACGGCACCCACGCCGAACATCTTCCCGAGCATCATCTCCCACGGCCGCACGGACGACATCATCACCTCGACGACGTTGGAGCTTTTCTCCTCGAGCACCGCTCGGACGATCAGCTGGCCGTAGATCAGGAACATCATGTACGTGACGACCGCGAACAGCATGGCCACTATCTGGAAAGCCTCGCGAGATCTCTCGCCTTCCGGCGTCACCTGGATGATCTGAAGATCGGCGCCTCTGAGCAGACGCCTGGTGTCGATCTCCTCTATCCCATGCTCCCTCAGCCGGGCCGTAACGAGGGCATCCCGGATTCCCCCACGCAGCTCGCGACCCTGGCGACTCGAGATGGCACGGCGCGCCAGCAGTCGAACGCTACCTCCCTCGTCGGGATCTTCAGCCACGATCAGGAGGCCGTCGAGGCTCGTCGCCAGGAACGCCTCACGAAGCTCTTCCTCGCTGCGCTCATGCTCCTCGTGGACCGGCTGGAGGGTCCAGCGGTCGCCGAGCGCATCGCCGAGGTCGTCTGCCACGCGGCCGCTGTAGTCCAGGACGCCCAGGTTCAGGTCCCCATCTCCGGAGGCCCCCCGGGAAACGATCAGCTCCGGCAGGAAGATCAGCCCGACGAGGATGACCGGCAGGCCGAACGTGGCGATGAGGAACCACCGCGCTCGCACGCGCTCCAGGTACTCGCGTTTCGTGATGGCCCAGGCCTTCCGGCTCACGAGACTTCCTCCGCGCCCGGCTCGGCCGCTCGAGCGCCCGCCCGCTCGAGGAAGATCTCGCGCAGAGACGGCTCGGCCAGCTCGAAGTGGCGGACGCGCACGTTCTCCGAGAGGGCCGCTTTCAGGATCTCCTGCGGATTCGCGCCATCCTCGAGGCGGATCTCGAAGTAGTTGCCGTGGTCGCTGAGGCGACGGACAAAGGGCAGCTGGCGGAGGAAAGACGCGTCACCCTCCAGGCCGAGGAGGACCTCCCGGCGACCCGCCGAGGCCTTGATCTCTCCCAACGGACCGTCGAGCACCTTTCGAGCTCCCGCGACCATACAGACGCGATCGCACAGGCGTTCTGCATCCTCGATCCGGTGTGTCGAGAAGAGCACCGTAGAACCCTGACGCTGGCGCTCGAGCACGATCTCCTGGAGCAGGTCCACGTTGATGGGATCCAGACCGCTGAACGGCTCATCCAGGATGAGGAGATCCGGGTGATGGAGGACCGTGGATAGGAACTGGACCTTCTGCTGCATGCCCTTCGAGAGGGTATCGACTCGATCCGCGGAGCGATCCGCGAGCTCCAAGCGTTCGAGCCCATGCTGCGCCGCGGCCCGTGCTTCGGAGCGGTGCATCCCCTTGAGCACTGCGAGGAATACGAGATGATCCAATACCCTCATCCTCGGGTACAGGCCTCTCTCCTCCGGGAGGTAGCCCACGCGCGACCGCACGGCGTCGTCCACCTGGCTGCCCAGCACCTCTACCCGGCCTCGGTCGGGTCCGATGATGTCGAGGATGATGCGGAGGGTCGTCGTCTTGCCCGCGCCGTTCGGTCCGAGCAGGCCGTAGATCGACCCGCTCGGCACGCACAGATCGAGATCCTCTACGGCCGTCTGCTCGCCGAAGGACTTGGTTATGCCCTGCAGGTGGATGGCTCGATCGATCATGCCCACCGCTGAGGAAGGTGTGTTCAGGTGACGTCAACCTCGCGTCTGCGTTGAATCTGCCGCAAGGCCGCCTACGGCTGTCGAGACTGGGGTACCTCTCTGTATATTCGGGGGTTGCGGGAAAGACCGGCGGTTGGGCCTCGTCAGAAATCCGCCGGAGACCCAGCGGCGGCTTCAACACATCGGACATCTCCAGGAGCGCTCATATGGCCATCTATCGTGTGAATTACTACTCCACGGTCACTGTAGGGAGCGGTGGACGGATCACCATCCCGCAGGAGATGCGCGACGACATGCGACTGGAAGATGGCGCGACGCTCACCGCTCGGCTCGAAGAGAGCGAAACCGGCCAGCGCCAGCTCACTCTCTGGAAATCCGAGGAAGGGAGCTAGCTCCCCCACGCCTCAGCCCGGCACGGGTGCCGGGCGCTCTCCGAAGTGGATCGCCATCGCTCCGAACAGGAACTCCAGGAAACCGCAGCGCACGAATCCCGAGTGCTGCATCAACCCGATCAATTCCTGCTGGGCCGGATAGCGGCGGAGAGACTCCGGGATGTACAGGTACGCGTCGACGTCCCTGTGCAGCAGCCAACCGATGAAGGAGCCGCTGGCCTCCAGGTAGCGAAAGTAGAGACGTCGCAACGCCGGAATCGGCGGCTTGCCGAAATCCAGCGACAAGAGCCTGCCTCCCGGTTTCAGGCAGCGCCGTATCTCGGCGAGGCCGCTGTCGAGATCGGCGAAATTCCGCAATCCGTACCCGATCACGACCCGGTCGAAGCTCTCGTCCCGGAAGGGCAGGTGAAGGGCGTCGCCTCCGGTCCAGAGAACGGAATCCGCGCCTCTGCGCTGCCGGCCGACCTTGATCATCGGCGGAGTGAGATCGGCGGCCACGACGCTCCCGTCTCGCGTCTGCGGCGCCCCTATGCCCCGATTGGCGCTCCCGAGCGCCAGGTCGCCCGTCCCGGCGGCGAGATCCAGCACCCGAAATCCAGGCTCGAGATCGGCCAGCTCCAGCAGATACCGCTTCCATCGGCGATGAAGGCCGAGTGACATCACATCGTTGGTCAGGTCATATCGCCCTGCGATTCGTCCGAAGAGGCCACGGACGTAGCGCCGATGGCCCGCCGGTTCGGCGATCTCGGAGCGGATGCGCGATCTTCGTCCTGACTTTTCCCTCATGACGCCTCTCTGGGCCGGGAATCTCCTCGGGCTCAGGGTTGATGTCAAACATCGTGAGGCTGGATGGGCTCGCCTGCGTGGGGGGACCTTCCTAGCTTGTCGAGCCCGTCCATTTCAGGAAACTTCCACATTCTTCCGGTGGCGACATTGGACCCGTCCGCGATGACGATCGAGCGTGAGAAGATCGGACCCCTCCCCGTGTGGGGATGGGCCGTCGTCTGCGGGCTCGTGGTTTGGGTGCTGTACGTCTTCACCCTGGCGCCGACGACCGCCTTCTGGGACACGTCGGAATACATCGCCACGGCGCATATCCTGGGTATGCCGCACCCACCCGGTAACCCGCTGTTCGTCGTGATGGCTCGCGTCTGGGAGCTACTCCTCGGTTGGACGGGGCTGAGCGTGGCCGCCCGCGTCAACCTGTTGAGCGCTTCGGTCTCCGCCGCCGCGGCAGTCTTCTGGTTCCTCGCCGTCGCCCGCATCTGGGCTCACTTCGCAGCGAATCGTACGGTCGTGCTGGTGACCGCCTTCGTGAGCGTCTGGGTGGGCGCCACCGCCTTCACGGTGTGGAACCAGTCCAACGTGAACGCGAAGGTGTACACGCTATCCCTGCTCTCCGTGGCCGTGGTGACCTACCTCGCCATGGTTTGGGAGGATCACGTCGGGACGCCTCGTGGCGACCGGATCTTCGTCCTCTGCGCCTTTCTGCTGGGTCTCGGGGCGGCCAACCACACGATGTCCCTGCTCCCGGTCGGTGCGCTCGGATTCTTCGTGCTCTGGCACGACTGGAAGACGATCCTGCGCTGGAAGCTGATGGGAGCCGCGCTCCTGTTCGTGGCGATCGGCTTCTCGGTCCAGGTCGCCTTCGTACCGATTCGTTCCGCCCAAAACCCGATCATCGACGAAGCCGACGCGGAGTGTGAGAGCCTGGTGTCCGCGGCCCTGACGCCGCTGAAGCTCGTGCCTGGGGTGTCGGCCGCGGTTCCGGACGGGGCGGTGTGTGAGCCCCTGCGTGCTTCCCTGGCGCGCGATCAGTACGGGAAACCGCCCCTGAGCGAGCGCCAGTCGCCCTTCTCGGCGCAGCTGGCGATGTTCAGCCAGTACTTCGACTGGCAGTGGGCGCACACGCTGCCCAGGCGGCTGCGCTGGATCGTGACGATCGCCTTCATCGCACTCGGCCTCACCGGGCTGAGGCGGCACTGGCGCGGAGATCGCGACAGCTTCGTGTATTTCTTCGCGATGCTGCTGACGCTGACCCTGGGCCTCATCATCTACCTCAACTTCAAATACGGCTTCTCGCTCTATCCCGATATCCCTGTCGATTTCCACGAAGTCCGCGAGAGAGACTACTTCTACGTGCTCGGCTTCTACATGTGGGGGCTCTACGCGGGCATGGGCATCGCGGTCTTGTGGGAGCGCACGGCATCGCGGCTCGACGGCGCGCGCGGAGCGTACGGCAGGGCTGCTCCGGTTCTCGGCCTGGCGCTGATACCCCTCGTTTTCAACTTTGGTCTGGCCGATCGGCGAGGAGATTTCTCGGCTCGCGACTGGGCGTACAACATGCTCCAGTCGGTGGAACCGTACGCGATTCTGTTCACCAACGGAGACAACGACACCTTCCCGCTCTGGTATCTCCAGGAGGTGGAGGGAATCCGGCGTGACGTCACGGTCATCGTACACTCGTATCTCGGGACGTCATGGTACCCGAAGCAGCTTCGCGAGCTTACCAAGCCCTGCCCGGACGGCGTGGACCCGCTGGCAACGCCGACCGTGACGGTCTGCCAGCGGCCGTTCGAGACAAGTGAAGCGATCCCGGCCTACCGGGACTTGGAGGTTTCCGCCCCGACGAGGCCGATCCACACGCTTAGCGACGAAGAGATCGACGCATTGCCCGTCGTCCCGTTCGTGGTTCAGAGCGATACCACGGTACAGATCAGCCGGTGGGTGACCGGAACGCTTCGTGCGGGCTCCGCGATCTACTATCCGGATCTTCTCGTCTACCAGATCATGAGGGAGTCCCTGGGCGACCGGCCGATCTACTTCGCCGCGACGGCGCCGCCGGTCTATGACCGCTGGGGGCTGCAGCCGCACATGCTTCGGCAGGGACTGGCGCACAAGGTGGTCGACGGCATCCTCGAGGACACGGCCGACACGGTGCAACTGCAGGAGGCCTTCGACGTCCGCTGGGTGGATGTGGGCCGCAGCGAGGCGCTGCTCTGGGACGTGTTCCAGATCGACTACCTGCTGGATTGGGATCTGTGGCCCGAGAAGTCGACCCGGGCGAGCATTCCGGCCCAGTACTATCTGGCCTATGCGTCGTTAGGAGAGGCTTACCGTCTCAGGGAGAAACCCGACATGGCCGAGCAGAACTACCTGAGGGCCGAGGAGCTGCTCCGGCTCTCGGATGCCTTCGAGCCGTAGCGGCTCTTACGGGCTGAAGCGCACGCCGGCGGCGCGCATCGGCCCGGCCCGAATCAGTCTATCAGCCCGGCGCTCGATTCCCCGCTTCCCCGCACGGCGAAGGCCTGGCCCAGTCCCGGCACCGTGAGGCTCATCGTGAAGTCCTGGGCGCCCCGAGCCGAGAGAAAGTGTCCCCGCGTGACGTCGAAGCGCACGCTGTCCGCCCGTGATCCGGTCATCTCCACGCTGACCCCGGGAAAGGCATCCCGGTCCGGCTCGAAGTCGTAGGCCGTTTCCACCAGGATGTCGGCGATGGTGGATGAGCCCGACCGGCTCAGACGCTGCAGGGAGATGTCGTTGATCAGGATGAGGAAGCCCGGCGCCGCCATCCCCATGTCAGCGGCGCGTATACGAACCGTGTCCTTCCATCGGTCTCCCACGCGGACCGCCCTCTCGGGCAGAGTAGGAAACCCGCCCTGCCGAAGCGCCGAACGGACCTGGGCGCTGGCTTGCGGGTCCAGTCCCTCGATCTCGATGATGATGGGCTCGGCCCGACGTGTGAATGCCGTCCTGATGTTCTGGCCTAGGAAATCTGCCGAGGCGTCGGGTAGCATCTCCGCACCTTCGGCTGCACGCAAGCTGAAGCTGACGTCCTGAACCGTGGAGTCGAAATAGAGGGTGTCCCCACGGACGTCCCGAGTGGTCTGCTGGAGCACCATCAGGGATTCGAGCCGCTGGTTGCCCCCGAGCTCCGGAGGGACGGCGATGTCGAGGTTGAGCTCGAACCTGTAGGTCAACGACTCTCCGGCCGTGGAATCCAGCCTGAGCCGAACCGCGTCCTGAGCCTGCAGCGGAGCGGCCGCCGTCAGGATCAGAAGGGGCACGAGCGCGGAACCGCCCTTCCGTAGCGAGACAAGAAAACGGTCCATCTGACGTCCGTTCATCCGAGCTGAGTCCAGGCCTCGTGGCTCCTTCATGGGCGTCTCCGGTCGAGACCGAAGCGGGAGTCCGGTCGGCATCCCTCCTTCATGAGGTTCTTGTACCGGTGACCGCGTGTGGAGTGCCTCGCGAGAGGATGGTGCTCGGCCGGCTCCAGGCCGCCTAGCGCCCCTCCTCCTCCACCACGGCGACGGTCACATCGTCCACATCCACCGTCAGCTCCGCGACCTTCGTCCTGATCGCGTCCGGCACGTTCTTCTGTACACGACCCCCCAGGCATTCGCCGAAGAACGTCTCCATCGAGTGATAGAGGGCCATCCGGTTATCGGCGTTCGAGAAGCCGTGGCCCTCGTTGTCGGCGACGATGTACTGGACCGGAATGCCGCGATCGCGGAGCGCGACGACCATCTGATCGGACTCGAGCTGCGTGACCCGCGGGTCATTGGCGCCCTGGACGATCAGGATCGGATCCTCGATCCGGTCGACGTGGAAGAGCGGCGATCGCGCCTTCATGTGCTCGCGGTCCGCCTCGACTGCGGGATCGCCCACGAAGCGGTAAAAGGTGCCCTTGAGGAAGGGGCGCCAGTACGCCGGGAACGATTCGATCAGGGTGATCAGCGAGGAGGGCCCCACGTAGTCGACGCCGCAAGCGAAGGTCTCGGGCGTGAACGTGAGGCTCACGAGGGTGGCGTAGCCGCCGTAGGAGCCGCCGTAGACCCCGACGAGATCGGGGTTCGCGATCCCCTCCTCGACCGCCCACTGGACGCCGTCGATGAGGTCATCGTGCATCTTCCCGGCAAACTCCTTCACCGCCGCGTTGTAGAAGTCCTTCCCGTAGCCGGTCGAGCCGCGGTAGTTGACCTGAAGGACCGCGTAGCCGCGGTTGGCCAGCATCTGCGCCTCGGGCTGGTAGCCCCAGTTGTCGCGCGCCCAGGGGCCGCCGTGCACGAGCAGCACCATTGGCAGGCCCTCGGGCTCGATTCCCACCGGCAGGGTCAGATAGCCGTGGACCGTCAGGCCGTCGCGCGCCTCGAAGGAGACCGGCTTCACGTCGGCCAGCTGGGCCGGCTCCAGCCAGGGCCTGGGGCGGAAGAGGAACTCGGCCTCTCCCGTCTCGCGGTCGTACAGGTAGGTGGCGCCGGGGTCGGTCGGCGAGTTGAAGGAGACCATCCATTTGGCCTCGTCCGTCGTCGAGGAGCTCACGTTCGGCGTCCCGTCGTGGATCTGCCGCAGTCGATCGATGTCCTTCGCCACCTGCTCGTTCTTCGGGTAGATGCGCACCGTGTCGGCGACGTACACGGTCGCGATCAGCTCGTCCGTCACGTCGCTGAAGATCGCGCTGCCGAAGTCGGCCTCGCTCTCGGGATCGCTCTCGACCTCCTCGACTTCACCCGTATCGAGGTCGAGCAGCACGAGGCGCTGCAGGTTCACGTCGCCGGCGTTGCTTGCCAGATAGACCCGGCGGTTGTCCTTGTGGAACCGGAAGGGCCGCACCGTCTCGGCGGCCGAGTAGGCGACGACCTCGCGCCACTCCGGATCGTCATCGCTCGCCCGCGTATAGAAGGAGGTACCGCCCTCGGCGTTCTGTCCCGTCGCCAGCCGCACCTGGAGGTCGTGGTCCGGTATGACGCCCCCGAAGTTGCCGGGGTTCTCTGCGACGAGTCGCGTCTCGCCCGTCTCCACGTCCAGCCAGTACGCGTCGAACAGGCTCGGGTCGCGCTGGTTGAGACCGATGAGGATCTCCCCGGGCCGCTCAGGCGGCACCGCGTAGATCAACGCGCGAACGCCGTCGTGCGGGGTCAGGTTACTCGCTTCGGGCGTGCCCGAGCCCTCGATCGGGACCGAGTAAACGTGGAAGTTCTCGTTGCCGCCCTTGTCCTGCACGTAGAGGAGCATGCTGCCGTCGGCCGACCAGAAGTAGCCGCGCACGGGGCGGATCGTGTCCGTCGTCATCCGCCGCTCCTCCGACGAGCCGATCTCGCGCACGTAGACGTTCAGCTTGTCCTGGTAGGGCTTCAGATAGGAGATGAACTGTCCGTTCGGCGAGATCTGCGCCCCGGCGATCTCCGGGTTGTCGAAGAAGTGCTGGATCGGGATGAGGGGCGGAAGCTCATCCTCGGCCTGCGTCCAGGCCGCCGATGGCGCGGCGAGCAGGGCGGTCGTGGCCAGGGCGAGCAGCGTAAAGTACCTGGAGCATCACCTTCTCCTTTGTCGCTTGTTCGGCCATCTGCTTTGTTCCTACGAGGGGAGTCC
>JAUVMT010000047.1 GCA_030600085.1 Gemmatimonadales bacterium
ACCTCGAGGAACGGTTCGACCTCGCCCGCCGCGATCGCGGCGACCTGGAGACTGAAATTCGGGACGGCAAAATGCGGAGCCTGACCGGGACCGACGAGGTTGAAGCTGCGAGCGACCACTGTGTCGAGCTGGTGCGAGCGCCGAAAGGAATGAGCGACCTGCTCCTGGCACGCTTTCGAGAGCCCGTACGGGGAGCTCGGCCTCAGCGGCATCTCTTCCGAGAGTGGCTCCTGCGTGGGAGAGCCGTAGGCATCGCCGGAGCCCATCACCAGGATTCGCGGCGAGTAATCCGGGTACTCCTCCCTCACCAGACCGACCGCGGCGCACAGGTTCAGAGTGCCTGCTGCGTTGAGCGAAAACGCCTCGCCGGGCGCTCGTCTGGCCAGGGCCCCCGATGCGAAGCCCGCGAGGTGAACGATGAGATCCGGCCTCTCTGAGGCAACCAGGCGGAACAGCGTGCCCTCGTCCAGGATCTCGGCCTGCTTCCAGGTGGCGGCGTCCACCTCCCGTCGCTCGAGAATGGAGGGACGCGGCGGCAATCGCTGGACCGAAGCGACCACATCGGACCCGGCGGCCAGGAGTTCGCGGAGAAGATACTGGCCTACGAATCCGTCTCCTCCGGTGACGAGTACGCTCACGGGTTGCCGTCGATGGACGCCGGACTCAGACGAGCCGGCGCGCCAGCGTTCTTGCGCCGTAGGTGATCACGAGATCGGCTCCCGCCCGCCGGATTGCGAGAGCCGCCTCCAGCATGGCCGCATCGCCGTCGATCCAACCTCGCTCGGCGGCCGCCTGCAGCATCGCGTACTCGCCGCTCACGTGATACGCGGCCATCGGCGTGCCGATCGCCTCCTTGACCCGACAAAGAACATCCAGGTAGGGGAGGGCCGGCTTCACCATGAGAATGTCCGCGCCCTCCTCGACGTCGAGCGCCGCTTCCCGCAAGGCCTCGAGCACGTTGCCCGGATCCATCTGGTAGCCACGTCGATCGCCGAACCGGGGAGCGGAATCCACGGCGTCCCGGAACGGACCGTAGAACGCGCTGGCGTACTTGACGGCATAGGAGAGGATCACGGTGGCTTCGAATCCTGCCTCGTCCAGCGCAGAGCGAACTGCCCCCACCCGCCCGTCCATCATGTCCGATGGAGCCACGATATCGGCACCGGCGGCGGCGTGGCTGACCGCCTGAGCCGCCAACAGCTCGAGCGTCGGGTCGTTGACGACCTCTCCCTCGTGCACGAGGCCGCAGTGGCCGTGCGATGTGTACTCGCACAGGCATACATCCGTGATTACGACGAGATCCGGAAGCGATCCCTTGAGCTCGCGAACGGCCGTCTGCACGACACCGTCGGCGGCGACCGCTGCGCTTGCCGTCTCGTCCCGCTCGGCCGGGATTCCAAACAGCAAGACCGCGCGGATCCCTTCCTCCCAAGCGAGCGCGGCCTCACGCGCGAGCTCGGCCACGGACAGGCGTTCAACACCCGGCATGGAGGGGATCGCCGATCGGCCCGCCTCCGTCTCCGAGACGAACAACGGGTAGATGAGATCCGAGGACCGCAGCTCAGTCTCGCGCACGAGTTCCCGCAAGACGCCGGTACGCCGCAACCGCCGAAGCCGCACGTTCGGGAAGCCGCTCATGCCTCGGCCTCCTCGATGGCGCGAACGAGGCCCGGCACGGTGTACTCCGAGGCGACGGCGTGCACGGGAAAGCCCAGGGCCTGGGCGGTTCCTGCTGTGATCGGTCCGATGACCGCGATTCGCGAGTCCCCGATGCGGCCTCCCAGCTCGCCGAAGGCCCGAACGGCCGACGAGGCGGTGAAAGTGATCCAGTCCCACCGTTTCTCGCGGGCCGGCGCCTGCAGGCTCTCGGCCGCCTCGCTGTTCGCCTCCGTGACGTAGGCCATGACCTCGTCCACCTCCGCGCCGAGGGCCCGCAGCCGCTCCGGCAGCACCGCACGTGCTCCGGCGGCGCGAGCAAGGAGGACCTTGAGGCCATGGAGCGGTCGGTCCGCGCCGACGGTCTCGTTGGCAGCGCTCTCGAGAACCGCATCGGCCAGCGCCTCGGCCCGGTAGCTGGATGGGAGGAGAACCATGGTGATTCCGGCACGGTGGATCGCCCTCGCCGTCGCCGGTCCGATCGCGGCCCACCGCAGGTCGGTGAAAGCGCCTGGGACCAGGCCTTGCTCCGCCAACGCCGCCACGAAGCGCTGGACTCCGTTCACGCTGGTGAAGACCGCCCAATCGTACTCACCCAGGTGTGCGGCCGCTTCCAGCAGCGGAGCTCGGTCGTCCGGATCCCGCAGCCGAATCGTGGGGAGGCATTCCACATTCGCCCCGATTTCGGTGAGCATTCGAACCAGCGGCTCGGCCTGATGGGAGGGCCGCGTGACGAGCACCCTGCGGCCGGAGAGTGGAGAGCGCGACGTCATGGCACGAAAAAGCCCCGGGAACGGGGCTGCGACCACAGGGTTCCGACTGCCGACCCTTCACTCTCGGGCGAGAGGAGAGCCGGAGGGTTCAAGCCTTCTGAACCTTGCCCGACCGGATGCATTGTGTGCATACCTTCACGCGCCGCAGCTTTCCAGCGTCTCGAATGCGCAGCCGCTGAAGATTCGGCATAAACCGACGCCGGGTCTTGTTGTGAGCATGGCTCACGTTGTTGCCTGTGGCGGGGCCCTTCCCGCACACGTAACAGAAGTTCGCCATGTCCCTATTGGACCTCGAGCGAGTCGGCGAGGAGAAAGCTCGTGATCCCCGGGATGCTACCCGCCGCCGCCTCGTTGACCGCACCGGCCTCGACCCATTGACCTCTGATCGAATCGTTGAGCGAGTAGACTCGTCCGTGCAAGCTCACCACATCGCCCCCGTAAACCTGAGTGTTGCCGGCGATCAGATCAGGCGACAGCAACACCGGATACGCGGTCCCTTCCCCCTCCGCTTCGACGGAGGCGAGCTGCACGAGGAACACCCCCCTGCCCAAGCTCTGTAGTACCGCCACTTCCCCGATATCGGCCACCTTGCCCACGGACATCGCGGGGTCCTGGCTCAGCGCCAGAAGATCGAGGCTCCCCTCTTCGACCATGACGGGTGCGACTTCGTCTTCCAGGGACTGCGACGTACGGTACAACCACAGGAGAAACCCGCCGACCATCGCGACCGCGATAATGATCAGGACGGTTGAGAGGCCCGTCGATCCTTTCTGCGTCATGGCAAGCGTCCCATTTTTGGCTCCACGTCGGTCAGGACTCGCTCTCGACGAGCTCGATGACTGCGAGCTCGGCCCCGTCCCCACGCCGAGCACCGAGCTTCAGGATTCGAGTATAACCACCATCGCGGCCCCCGTAACGGGGTCCGATCTCATCGAACAGCTTCGCGAGCGCCTCCCGGTCGGCCACGTGCCGGCGGGCACGACGGCGGCTCGCCAGATCACCCCGTCGCGACAGGGTGATCAAACGCTCGGCGAAAGGCCGCAACTCCTTCGCCTTCGCCTCGGTAGTACGGATGCGCTCGTGGAGGAACAAGCTCGTGGCCATGTTGCGAAGCGTGGCCAGCTTGTGGCTGCGAGTACGGCTGAGCTCACGCCCTTTCTTGCGGTGCCTCATTCCTCGTCCTCGACGTCCTGTCCGGCACCGTTGCTCGCCACCTCCTCGGCAACGTAGAGGGTGCCGTCCTCTCCCACCTCGAACGTCATGCCGAAACGCAGGCCGTGCAGAGCGAGCACCTCGGCCACCTCCTCCAGCGACTTCTCGCCAAAGTTGTCGACCCGAAGCATGTCATCTCGGCTGTGCATCGCCACGTCCCCTAGCGTGCGAATATTAGCCTTGTCCAGGGTGTTGCGGCTGCGGACCGAGATCTCCTCGAACGCCTCGAGCGATTTCTCGAGCACGCCTTGCAGCTCGTCCTCTACGGCATGGAGGCCGATTCTCTCGCCATCGGTCGCCGGCTCACCCATGAACGGGTCAGCCGAACCGATGTGCGTGAGATAGCCCAAGTGGGCACGCGCGATGTCAGCTCCCTGCTGGAGGGCTGTTCCGGGGTCGATCGCGCCGTTCGTCTCCACGTCGATCGTGAGCCGATCGAAGTCCGTGCGCTCGCCCACTCGAGTCTCGTGCACGGTGAAATTCGCCTTCAGAACCGGATTGTAGATCGAGTCGATCCTGATCATGTCTACCGGCGACTCGTCGGGCTTCACGTGCTGATCAGCCATCAGGAACCCTCGGCCGCGATCGACCCAGAGGTCGATGCGCAACGGACGGCCTTCCGGCAGGTCTTCCTGAAGGGTGAAGAGGGCAAGCTCCGGGTTCATGATCGTGACCCCGGCATGCTCCGTGATCTGATCCGTGCGGATTGTCCCGGCCTTCCGGACGATCAGCTCGAGCTTCGCCTCCTCCATATCGTCATCCAGATGGAGCACGAGCTTCTTCAGGTTCTGGATGATCTGATCGATGTCCTCAACCACTCCATCGATCGTCTGGTGCTCGTGCTGAACACCATCGGCGCGAAACGCCCAAACAGCCGCACCCGGAAGGGAGGATAGGAGGATTCGACGGATCGAGTTGCCGATCGTGTGCCCGAACCCTCGCTCGAGCGGCTGCAGAACGAACTCGACCCTCGTGCCGTCTTCGGAGCGTTGTTTCTCCTCGACGGTCTCGGGCAATACCAAACCGCTAAGCGTAGTTGATGCTGAAAACATGTATCTGACCTCGCCTACTTGCTGTAGAGCTCGACAATTAGCTGTTCCTGGACGGCCAGCGGGATATCGGCGCGAGCTGGTCGCTCCACCATCCGGCCGGTTAGATTCTCGTAGTCCACTCCGAGCCACGAAAGTTGATCACGGTTCTTCTTGTCCTCCACCGCCTCTTTGACCACAGGCATTTCGCCCGCAGCCGGAGTCATCGCGATCTCTTGCCCAGGAATGACCGAGAAGCTGGGCACGTCGACCGTGTTCCCGTCGATGCGGACGTGACGGTGCCGGATGAGCTGGCGAGCGGCCTTCCGCGAGGGTGCGAAGCCCAGTCTGTAGACGATGTTGTCCAACCGGCTCTCGAGTGCCACCAGGAGGTTGTCTCCCGTCACGCCCGGGATGCGCGCCGCGCCGCGGAACAGGCTGCGGAATTGCCGCTCGGCCAGGCCGTAGATGCGCTTCACCTTCTGCTTCTCGCGTAGCTGAACGGCATACTCCGATTGCCGGCGCCGCCGGCGTCCGGTGCCGTGTTCGCCGGGCGGGTACGCACGCCGCTCGATCGCGCACTTCTCCGTGAAGCAGCGCTTTCCCTTCAAGAAGAGCTTTTCGCCTTCGCGCCGGCACAGCCGGCACGACGGACCTGTATATCGCGCCATCTAATCTCCTGCTAGACCCTTCGTCGCTTGGGCGGGCGACAGCCGTTGTGGGGGATCGGGGTGACGTCCTTGATCGATCGGATCGTAAGGCCCGCTCCCTGAAGAGCCTGAATCGCTGATTCGCGACCTGATCCGGGCCCCTGGACGCGCACGTGAACCCGCTTCATGCCGAGCGACACCGCTTCCTTGGCCGCGTTCTCCGCCGCGATCGTCGCTGCGAACGGCGTCGACTTCTTTGACCCCTTGAACCCCGATTTGCCCGAGCTGGACCAAGCGACGGTATCGCCGTTCATGTCCGCGATCGTCACGATCGTGTTGCTGAAGGTGGCCTTGATGTGAGCGATCCCCTCGGCCTCGACCTGACGCTTCTTACGACCCGATCCCTGCGGTTCTGCCATTCCTCAGCTCCTCGCGATCACGCTCGTTCTGGGCGCAATCCAGCTTCCTACTTCTTCGACGGCGGCCGCTTCTTGCCGGCCACCGCGCGCCGCGGACCCTTACGGGTGCGTGCGTTCGTGTGCGTACGCTGGCCGTGCACCGGCAGGCCGCGCTTGTGCCTGATCCCGCGGTAGCAGCCGATGTCCATCAACCGCTTGATGTTCATCGACACCTCCGTCCGAAGCGCGCCTTCCACCTTGTATTTGTTCTCGATCACGCGGCGGAGCTTGTTCACGTCCTCGTCGGACAGCTCGTGTACCCTGATGTCCGGGTTCACGGCGGTCTCGAGAAGAATGGCACGAGCCGAGGAGCGACCGATTCCGAAGATGTAGGTCAACCCCACCTCGATGCGCTTTTCCCTCGGAAGGTCGACGCCCGCTATTCGTGCCATTCAGCCTATCCCTGCCTCTGCTTGTGCTTCGGATTCCGGCTGCAGATCACCCTCACGACGCCTCGACGTCGAATGATAATGCAGTGCTCACACATCCGTTTTACGCTCGACCGGACTTTCATCTGATCCCCCGAGCTCCTCTGGAAGCGAAGGCGCCTAGCTCGCCCGAGCCTCTTGGCGTCCGTCCAGGTTCCTTTACTGATCAACGGCCGCGTCCGCGACCGACCAACGACGATGCGTCGTTAAGGAAGCCGCGAAACATAGCCTTGTTGAGTTATCATTTCAACCGGCCGCGACCTCGCTTCGGAGCTACTTATACCTGTAGGTGATCCTTCCCCTGGTCAGGTCGTACGGCGACAGCTCCACGGCCACCTTGTCGCCGGGGAGGATTCGGATGTAGTTCATGCGGATCTTCCCGGAGACGTGACAGGTGATCTCGTGGCCGTTCTCCAGCGCCACCCGGAACATCGCGTTCGGTAAGGCTTCCGCGACCTCACCGGTCATTTGGATCGGCTCTTCCTTCGCCAAGCAGCTACCTCTCTCCGTCGACCATCGTCGTCACGGGTGCGGCGGTGAGCACCCTGGGACCGGCGTCGGTTATCACGACGGTGTGTTCGAAGTGGGCGGATCGCGACCCGTCAGCGGTGACGACCGTCCACCCATCCTTGAGCGTCCGGATATGCCGCTTACCCGTGTTTACCATCGGTTCGATCGCGATCACGAGACCGGGCTCCAGGCGCAGCCCATGGCCGGCCCGGCCGTAGTTCGGCACCTGGGGCTCTTCGTGGGGCGCAGCGCCAACGCCGTGCCCCACCAACTCCCGGATCACGCTGAAGCCTTCGCGCTCCACGTCCGCCTGAATCGCAGCTCCGATATCGCCGACCCGGTTGCCGAGGCGAGCTTGCTGAATGCCCGTCTCCAGAGCCGACCGAGTCACGCGCAGCAGTCGATCCGTCTCGAGGTTCACGTCTCCGACGGGCACGGTCACCGCGGCGTCCGCATAGTAGCCGTCGAGTCGGACACCGACATCGACGCTGATGATGTCGCCCGCCGCCAAGACGCGATCAGCCGACGGGATGCCGTGCACCACCTCATGGTTCAAGCTCGTGCACAGCGTCGCCGGGAACCCGTACAGTCCCTTGAAGGCGGGGACGGCGCCCGGAAACTCTCGGATGTGGCCTTCGGCGACGCGATCGAGCTCTTCCGTCGACACGCCGGGAAGGCAGCGCTCGGCCACGAGGTCGAGAGCGCTCGCCACGATGGCTCCCGCCTGGCCGATCGCCTCGATCTCGGCGGAGCTCTTGAGGCTGATCACGAATCCAGCAGCCGGCGTAGGCCGATCTGTATCTCTTCGATGGATCCAACCCCGTCCGCTTCGATCAGGCGAACGTCATGGTCGGCGTACCAGCGAATGACCGGTTCCGTCTCCGCTTGGTAAACCTGCAGGCGCCGATGTACAGTCTCCGGAGAGTCGTCCGAACGACTCTCGTTGGCGCTGCGGCCGGTGAGCCGGCGAACGAGCTCTTCTTCGGGCACCTCGAGGAAAATCACGCCATCGAGCGGCGTGCTCCGCTCTTGGAGGATTTCGCTCAACCCCTCCGCTTGGGCGATCGTCCGCGGAAAGCCGTCCAGAATGAAGCCCGCCGGCGACCGCGGTCCGTCCAACGCCTCCGCGACGAGGCCGAGGACCACCTCGTCCGGCACGAGGTCGCCCAATTCCATGTACGCCTGTGCCCGGCGCCCGAGCTCCGTCCGGTTCGCACGGGCCTCTCGCAACATCTCCCCCGTCGACAGGCGTGGGACCCCCATATGACGGGCAAGCAGCTCGCCCTGCGTGCCCTTCCCCGCCCCCGGCGGCCCCATGAGTACCAACCTCATCGTCCGTGTTCCATGCGCACTGGCAGCCCTCGCCGCGCTAAGAACCTCATGGCCCTCGGTCATGACTCGCTCAAGCCGATGGTCAAAGAGAAACGGCGCACGTCAAGGAACGCGAGGAGGGCCGGACCCGCCTTCGGCGTGTACCCAGGCGTACTCATAGGTACGCCGCAGAGAGGCTCGACGAGGAGTGACGTGGAGATGCGGCGTTTATCAAAGCCCATCACATGTGGCGCTGGCGGCCGCGGTACTTAACCCTCCCCTTCTTCATGAACCCCTCGTAATGCCGAAGAAGAAGGTGCTGCTGCATCTGCTGGACCGTGTCGAGCGCCACGCCAACCACGATGAGGAGCGAGGTGCCGCCGAAGAAGAAGGTCTGGATGTCGAACAGCTCGAAGATCCCGAAGGGCAGGATCGCGATGAGGGCCAGATAGATCGAGCCGGGCAACGTCACGCGCGTGAGGACCCGGTCGATGTACTCCGCTGTCTGCGCGCCCGGTTTGACCCCGGGAATGAAGCCTCCCTGCCGCTTGAGGTTCTCGGCCAAGTCCACCGGATTGAAGATGATCGACGTGTAGAAGTACGTGAAGTACACGATCAGGATCGCGTACGTCAGGTAGTACCATGGCGTACCGATCTGGAAGATCTGGCTGAGGTCGTAGAGGAACCCCTGGACGCCTGTCGCTCCAGGCCCGGGGTTGCCCGTGAACGCGGCCAAGGTGCCCGGGACGATGATGATGGACTGCGCGAAGATGATCGGCATCACGCCGGCCGAGTTCACGCGCAGAGGGATGAAGGAACGCTGTCCTTCACGGATCCTGCCCCGTCCCACGACCTTGCGTGGGATCTGCACCGGTATCCGTCGCGACGCCATGGTCAGAGCCACGACCGCCGCGATGATCGCGATCATGACCGCCACGAGGGCGATGAGCCGGAAGAGGCTGATGCCGCCCGCCCGGAAGAGCTCGAGCGTGCTGAAGACGGCCCCCGGAAAGCCCTGCACGATCGAGAAGAAGATCAGCAGGGACATGCCGTTCCCGACCCCACGCTCCGTGATCTGCTCGCCCAGCCACATGATGAAGACGGCGCCTGTCGTCAACATCAGAACGGTGCTCATCCGGAAGCCCCAACCAGGCGCGATCACGGCACCGGGTTGAGACTCGAGGAAGATGCTGTACCCGTAGGACTGCATGATGCTGAGGAGGATGGCCGTGTAGCGCGTCCACTGCGTGAGCTTGCGGCGTCCCTCTTCGCCCTCGTGCTTCTGGAGCTTCTCGATGGTCGGAAAGACCGCGGCGAGTAGCTGAAAAAGGATGCTCGCGGAAATGTACGGCATGATCCCCAATGCGAGGATCGTCGCGCGCTGCAACCCTCCCCCAACGAACATGTCGTAGATGCCGAAGAGGGTGCCCTGGAACTGTCCTGCCAGCTGCTCCAGCGCCCGGAGGTTGACTCCCGGGGTCGTGATGTGGGAACCGAGCCGGTAAATTGCGAGGCACATGAGCGTGAAGAGGATCTTCTCTTTGAGCTCCGGGATCTGGAAGAGCCTCGGTATCGCGCGCGCGGCGCTCGAGCCGTTCGCCATTCTCAGTCGCTCGGCTCGCTACCCGATCGAAGAGCGATGACCTGGGCACTGCCTCCAGCTCCCTCGATCTTCTGCCGCGCCGTGGCGCTGAATGCGTGCGCCTGGACCGTGACGGCCCGGTCCAGCTCCCCGTCGCCGAGCACCTTGACGGGCCGCCGAAGTGAGCCGACGAGACCGTGCGCCCGCATGACCTCGGGGGAGACCTCGGTCTCCTCTAGCTCCGCGAGCTGGCTGACGTTCACGACTTGGTTCTCCACCCGCCGAAGCGGTTTGAAGCCTCTTTTCGGAACCCGGCGATAGAGCGGCATCTGCCCGCCCTCGAACCAGGCTGGGATGGATCCTCCCGACCTCGACTTCTGGCCCTTGTGACCCCTGCCCGAAGTCTTGCCGCTTCCGGAGCCCGGGCCCCGGCCCACCCGCCTTCGGGCCCCGCGGGCCCCGGCTGCCGGCGACAGGTCCGCCAGGGTGACCTTCTTCTCACTCATCGCTTCCGTCCAGCTCTTCCACGACGACCAGATGACGGACTTTACCGATCATTCCACGGATCGCCGGGTGGTCCTGTTTCACGACCACATCCTGATGATGCCGCAGCCCGAGCGCCCGCAGTGTCTCACGCTGCCCACGCTGGCTGTTGATTCCGCTCTTGACCTGACGAATCCGCAGCTGCTTAGCCACGCATCGCCTCCCGGATCACCTCGATGTCGACGCCTCGCTCATGGGCGATCTGCTCGGGAGTCACGAGCCCTTCGAGACCCTCGATCGTTGCCCTGACCATGTTGATCGGGTTGTTGGAGCCGAGGCTCTTCGTGAGAATGTCCTGGACGCCGGCGCATTCCAGCACCGCCCGAACCGGACCGCCCGCGATCACTCCCGTACCGGGTCCGGCCGGCTTCAACAGCACGCGGCCTGCGCCATACCGACCGATCGTCTCATGCGGAATGCTCCCGTTGACGATCGGTACCTCGTTCATCGACTGCCGCGCCTGCTCGATCGCCTTGCGGATCGCCTCGGCCACCTCGTTCGCCTTCCCGAGGGCCGTCCCGACCTTTCCTTGTCCGTCACCCACGGCGACGAGCGCGGTGAAGGAGAAACGGCGACCACCCTTCACGACCTTGGAGACGCGATTGATGTGTATGACGCTCTCGCGAATGTTGTCGGCTTCGCGACGCCTTCCTCTTGCCATCAGTTTCCTTCCCCCATTCGGACAGACTCCTAAAAGCGCAAGCCGCCTGCGCGGGCTCCCTCGGCGAACGCCTTCACGCGCCCCTGGAAGCGATATCCGGCCCGGTCGAAGACCACCTCCGTCACCCCGGCTTCCAGAGCGCGCTCCGCCAGAAGATGGCCCGCCGCGTAGCTTTCTCTAACCTTCGATCCGCCTGCATCGGGAGCTTCCTCCGGGTCGCCCGTGGGCTTGGCGGCATCCACCGCCGCGGAACGAGTGGATACTCCGAGCAGGGTCCGACCCTGATCGTCGTCCACGAGTTGCCCCTCCATCTGACGAAGGCTACGAAACACGACCAGGCGCGGCCGGCCCACCGTGCCTCGGATCTTCTTCCGTATGCTGTAGTGCCGCCGCCTACGCCTGAGGCGACGCTCCAGGGTCCTGTCGTTTTGCGTCATTCGATGCTCAGTTCCTCAAGCCAGTCCGCCCACCGTCGCCTTGCCGGCCTTGCGGCGCACGTACTCGTCACGGTAGCGAATCCCCTTGCCCTTGTAGGGCTCAGGCGGGCGGATGGCCCGAATCTCCGCCGCCACCTGACCTACCGCCTGCTTGTCGATTCCCCGAACGTGAACCAGTGTGGGCGACTCCAGGGCGAGCTCGATCCCCTCCGGTGGCTTCACCTCGACCGAGTGGCTGTAGCCGACGTGAAAAACGAGCTCCTTTCCACGCGCCTCCGCCTTGTACCCGACGCCGTGAATCTCCAACGTGCGTTCGAATCCCTTCGACACGCCTTCGACCATGTTGGCCGCGAGGCTGCGGGTGAGACCGTGCAAAGCTCGGTGCCGACTCTGATCCGTCGGTCGTCTCACGACCAGCGTCGCCTCCTGCACCTCAAGGCTCATCTCAGAATCGAACGTGCGCTGCAGCTCACCCCTCGGCCCCTTCACAGTCAGGGTCCGACCCTCCACCTTTACCTCGACTCCATCAGGGATCTGAACGGGCTTCTTGCCGACTCTCGACATGGCGCTAGTAGACGGTGGCGAGCAGTTCGCCGCCGATCCGGGCGGCGCGAGCGTCTCGATCCGTCATCACCCCTTTCGAGGTGGAGAGGATGGCGATGCCCATTCCGGACAGGACCCTCGGCACTTCGTCCGCGCCGACGTACCGACGCAGGCCAGG
>JAUVMT010000277.1 GCA_030600085.1 Gemmatimonadales bacterium
CGTAGACGCTCCTCCTCGGCCCCTCGAACCTCCGGTGATGCGCCGGCGGGGCCGGAGCTCTGAGAGGCCGGCGGATCCGGCCGGGCCGGCTCCGCATCGGCGGCAGCCGCAGCGGCAGCCGCGAGCGCCGAAGTGGAGACCCAGCCAGTCCGGCGCGCCTGCGTCCACCGGCCCGAGTCGCCGAGCCTGTCGAGCAGAAAACCCTGGAGGAGCCGGGCCTGGATCGCACCCTGCGTGCTCGGAGCGTCCCTCAAGTTCTCTCCGGCGGCGACCGAAACCGATAGATCGAAGCCGCCTCGGCTCGTGCGGACGACGGATCCGGTCCAGATCCAGCCCTGCAACACGACCTCGCTCCAGCTGCCCGAGGTCTTGCCGGTCGGATCAAGTGTCGAGCCCGGCCTCACCGTCCCCAGCCGTCGCCCCCCCGCCGTTTGGAGGAAGCTGGTGCTCGACGTCACCAGGGCGGTCTGCGCCGACACGGATGGGGCGAGCCCAATCGAACCGGCCGCGGCCGCGGCAATCCATAGCGCGAGGTGCGACAAGGTGCGAAGAAGTCGCCCCCGTCGAAGTGGAAGCCGGTCTTCCGGTGCTGGCTCGGCTCGCGCCGCACGAGTATTCATTCCGGAACCTGTTGTGGTCTCGATAATAGGAACCGCGCGAAGTTTCTCTAAAATATCGGTTGCACGACACTCGCGCCGCCTCGACGGGCGACTCTTATGGAAGGAACCGGGTTGAGAACTCACGAGCGCCGTGGCTTGGGCGTGGTCGGACGGCGGGTCGTCCTTCCACTTCTCGCCATGCTGGCCGGCACTGCCCCGATTCTCCGCGCTCAGGAGCCGAGCATCGACACCCCGTATCGGTGGATCGAGAAGGGGATGCGCTTCGGCGTCTCTCCCGGGTACATCCTGACCAGCCGGGGCAGCCTGGGTCTGGGCCCCGGATCGACGCCGACCGCCGCGGGTCGTTTTCGCCTCCGGGTGAGCAATCCGCTCTCGTTCGAAGTCAACCTCACGTACGGCAACTCCGACCGCCACATCCTGAACCCGTTCGCGACCGGCGGCCCCGCCGTCATCGATACGGTGAACTCGAGCTGGCTGCTCGCGGAAGCCGCCATTCAGTTCACGTTCACGGGCTCCCGGACGTGGCACGGCATTCAGCCTTACCTCGTGTTCGGCGGGGGCGGCCTCTTCGGACTCGGCGAAGAGGTGAGTCCGCTCGTCGAAGAGCTCGAATTGGAGCGGTTCGTGTACGAGATCGGATCGGCGCCCAGTTTCCTCGCTGCCGGAGGCATCGAGTGGCTGATCTCCCGAAAGGTGGGCTTGAGCTTCGAGGTCCGGGACCACATCTGGCGCCTCAAGGCTCCTGAAGGGTTCTTCGACCCGGAGATCCTGGAGATCATCCTGGAGAGCGGGGCCCCGGCACCGAATGAGAGCGAGTGGACGAACAACGTCGAGTTCAGCCTGAGCTTCTGGATCTATCCCTGAGGCTGCGGCCCCGCCGTACGACCCGGGTCATTCCCGTGGTCGCCGCCTCACGGTGACGGAACTCGATCGCCCGTCGCCGATCGAGACTCCGGTCTGGCTCGAGCTCAACGGAAGCCCGTCGTGCACCTGGCTATGCACGCCGTCGCTGCTCGACGCTCTCACATGTGGCTGGCTGAACGGAGAGGGGCTCATCTCGGACCGACGGGAGCTCCTGGAGCTCGAGGTCGACGCGGATGAACGGTGGGTGAAGGCTCGAACCGCTCAACGCCTCGTCGTGCAAAAAACGCTGGCGACCGGGCCGGATGACGCCTCGTTTTCCCTGGACAGAATCCCTGAGGAAGCGCCGAGATCGGTCCCTGATCTGGCACGGCTCCTAGCCTCCGGCGAGCTCCGGAATTCCTTTCAGGAAATGTATCGGCGGTGCCCGCTGCGAGCCTCGGGCGGCGGCGTACACTCGGGCGCCCTTCTGGTTGACGGCGAGGTGCTGTGCATCGCCGAGGATGTCGGAAGGCACAACGTGACGGACAAGCTCATCGGCGCCGCGATGTTGGAAGGCGTCCCGTTGCGTCGCTCTCTCATCCTGATCTCGGCGAGGATTTCGGCCGAGATTGCCGTGAAGGCGTGGCGCGGCGGCGTGGGAGGGATCGCCAGCCTATCGGTGCCGACCTCGCTCGCCCGCGACATCGCTCGGCGGGCCGGTGTGTGGCTGGTGGGCCGATCACTCAGAGGATCGCCCTACGTGTACGAGCCGGCCGGGGAGGCTTCCTCTTGAGCGAGGTGCTCGGCGTCGTTCTGGCTGGCGGAGAGAACCGGCGCTACGGGGCCCACAAGGCCCTGGAGACCCTGGGTGAGAAGCGCATCATCGACCGCGTCATCGACGCCGTCTCCGCGGCCGTGGATGACGTGGCGCTGGTGGCGAACGACGCGGAGCTCTACGGGACGATCGGCTTGGACGTTCGCCCGGATCTGGTCCGCGGCCTCGGGGTGCTGGGCGGCATCTTCACCGCCGTCTCATGGGCCGCCGAGAGAAACTGCAGAGCCGCGCTCGTGGCAGCCTGCGACATGCCCTTTCTCAGCC
>JAUVMT010000114.1 GCA_030600085.1 Gemmatimonadales bacterium
ACCCGGCCGTGTTGCGGGGCCTGCTTCGCGATAGGCTCGGCTTCGAAGGCCTGGTCGTTTCGGATGCGCTCATCATGGGCGGTTTCGCGGATTCCGAGCTGCAAGGGTCGGCTGCCGTGGAGGCGGTGACGGCCGGCTGCGACCTCGTGCTGTACCCGCACGATACACCGGGCGCTGCGGAGGCTCTTCGGCGGGCCGCGGATGAGGATCCCGTGGTCGCCGACCTTCTGTCGGAGGCGGCCGCGCGCAGCGGTCGCGTGTTGAGAGAACGGGAGGCGGCGATTCGAGCGGCACTAGGGACCCTGGGCGGAGATGTGGAGAGTCGCGCAGGCGAGCTCGCCGAGCTCAGCATCGTGATCGACAGATCCGCCCCGGCCGAGGTCGGCATCCGCAGGGGCCGACCCGTGATCGTGCGGGCACTATCCGATGACCGCGAGCTCCCCGGTTCCGAAGCGCTGGGAGAGGCCTTCACGGAGACGCTTAGGGGGCTCGGCTGGAAGACGCGGCTGGAAGGTGCTCCGGGGACGGGAACCAAGAGGGGATCCGAGCAGGTGGTCATCCTGCTCGCATCCTCGCCCCAGGCCTTCAAGGGACACGCGGGGCTGGCTCCGGAGACCGAAGCGGCTTTGCGGGAAGAGCTTCGGGCGGACCGAGGGGAGCCCGCCTGTCTGGTCGTCCTGGCTCATCGACGGCTTCTCGAGCGACTCGGCGTCCCCGGCCTCTGCGCCTGGTCCCCCGAGCCGGTCATGGAGCGGGCGGCCGCTCGGCGGCTGGCTCTGGAGGCCGACATCGACTCCGGCCCGCCGCACCGGGAATAGGCGATCATGCATTCCGTCGACTGGGTGGTGGTGGGGACCTACCTGGGGATCACCCTTGCCGTGGGCGTCTGGCTCTCCCGCCGAGCGAGCGGGGGGCTGGTGGACTTCTTCGTGAGCGGCCGCTCGCTCCGGTGGTGGCTGGCGGGCACCTCGATGGCCGCCACGACCTTCAGCGTGGACACGCCGCTCTACGTGACCGGGCTCATCGCCCGCCGCGGAATCGCCGGGAACTGGGAGTGGTGGGCGTTCGCCCTCTCCCACGTCCTCCTCATCTACGTCTTCGCGCGTCTCTGGCGGCGCGCCGAGGTCGTGACCGACGTGGAGCTGACCGAGCTGCGCTACGGCGGCCGGCCCGCCGCCGTCCTCCGCGCGAGCCGCGCGTTCCTCTTTGCTGTGCCGATCAACTGCATCGCCATCGGATACGTGATGCTCGCCATGCGGAAGGTGATGGAGGCGCTGGGATTGTTCGGCACGCTGCCGATCTGGCTGCCTGGCGACGGCAGACTGTGGGCGGTCGTCGCCCTCAGCATCTTCGTCCTCGTGTACGCCGGGCTCTCGGGCCTGTGGGGCGTGGTCGCCACGGATTTCTTCCAGTTCGCGCTCGCTTTGTTCGGCGCTATCATCGTCGCGGCCTTCGCCCTCCAGGAGATCGGCGGCGTGGTCGAGCTCAAGCGGCAGCTGGCGGAAGTCGGAAGAGCCGACGCCTTGCGGATGCTGCCTCGGCCGGGCTCTACCGATCTGCCTTTCGGGACGTTCCTGGCTTACCTCGGCATCCAGTGGTGGGCGTTCCGGCGCTCGGACGGCGGCGGCGAGTTCGTGCAACGGCTCTCGGCCTGCCGCGATGAGAGAGAGGCCGAGCGCGCGGCCTGGCTGTTCAACATCCTCCACTACGTGGTCCGTGCCTGGCCATGGATCATCGTCGCACTGGCCTCCATCGTCATTTTCCCCGAGCTCCTGGAGCCGGGCGGCGACCCGGAGCTCGGGTACCCGCTCCTCATGCTTCGGTACCTGCCAGCCGGCCTGCTCGGTCTCGTCGTCGCATCGTTTCTGGCCGCCTTCATGTCGACCGTATCCACTCAGATCAACTGGGGCGCGAGCTACGTGGTGAACGACCTCTACGCACGCTTCATCGATCCCGAGGCCGCGCCGCGGAAGCTGGTGGCGCTGGGCCGCGTGGCGTCGGCGTTCATCGTGGCGCTGGCCGGTGCGGCGGCGTTCTACGCGGATGACGTGGGCAAGGTGTTCCGGTTCATGATCGCGATCGGCACCGGGCCCGGTGCCGTGCTCATGCTTCGTTGGTTCTGGTGGCGCGTGAACGCGTGGGCGGAGCTGGCTGCCATGTTCGCCGGGTTCGCGATAGCGCTCATCTCCTATCTTCCGACCTGGGGAGACGTGAGCTTCGGCGCACGCCTGGCGATAACGGCTGGAGGATCGGCCATGGTCTGGATACCCGTCATGTTCCTGACGGCACCGGAGGACGAGAAGACGCTCGAGGCGTTCTATCGCCGAGTCCGGCCCGGAGGGCCGGGTTGGTCCAGGTTCGGGGCTCGCCTCGATCTCCAGCCGGTGACGAGGTTGGGCGACGACCTCATCCGCACCGCCTGGGCGGCGATGGCGCTCATCGGCGGGATGCTCGCCGTCGGTGGACTCGTGCTCGGCGAGTGGGGAACCGCCCTGCTCACCGGCGCGCTGGCCGCGGCAGGGATCGCGGGGCTGGTGAGGAGAGCCCCCAGGAGGGTGGCTGGGTGAGCCCATTCGGATCGAGGTCCGTCTGGCACACCCTCTCCCGAATCGCCGGCGGGTTGGGGCTCGCCGTGATCCTGGTCTCTTGCTCGTCGCGACAGGCGGCTGAACCGGGAGGCCAGCCGGCGGCCGAAGGTGCAGGTCGGCCGGCCGAAGAGCCACAAGGGCCGGCCGCCGTCGCTGGGCGAGAGGATCCGGAGCCTCGGCCACGGAGAAAGCCCCTCCCGGAGCCCGTGAGGCTTCCACCGGTGTCTCCGGTCACCGGCTCTCCGGCCCTTCGCGTCCAGTATCCCAGGAGCCTCGACCGGATCGCCGTCCGGGATTCGAACTTCATCTTCGGAACCGTGGGCACGGGAGACGCCGAGCTGCGGATCAACGGTGTGAGGGTGCCGGTGGAGGCGAACGGGGCGTTTCTCGCCTGGCTCGCCGTGCCAACTCCAAGCCGGGATGACACGGCGGAGTACATCCTGGTGGCGAGCGGCCCGGGTGGGGTGGAGACGCTCCGCCACCGCGTCCGCCTTCCGGCCGAGCCGTTCGAGGGCCCGCCCGGAGCGGTGTGGATCGATCCGGCCTCCCTGCCGGCCGAGATCGAGCGTTGGTTGACTCCCGCCGATCCACTGGAATTCTCGGTGCGAGCCACGCCGGGGATCAGCGTCAGCGTGGCGCTTGGCGATGCCACTCTGGCGTTGCAGGAAGCGGACTCCGGCGTGTATCGGGGTTCGCTCCTCATCCGCGAGATTCTCGACCGCCCATGCACCACCGCCCGAGACCCGGCTGCCGGAAGCGAAGCCCGGGACTCAGCCCTCTCGTGCGGCCCGGGTCAAGTGGACACCCTCGAGGCGCGGGTCGTCGCGACCGACGGTCCCCGCCAGGCGGTCGAGCGACGACGGTATCCGCTCGCCGTTCTCGATCCGGAGGCGCTTCCGATCGTGGCCCTGGTGGAGAAACCCGATCCCGTGCACGGATCCAGCGGCGTCGTCCCGGGTCGTCCGACGCCGTACGGTCCCTACCGATGGCTCTTCCCGGACGGCGCTCTGGGGCAGGCGGATCGGCGGTTGGGAGATCGGGTCCGGCTCAGGCTCGCTCCCGATCTCGAGACGTGGGTGACCGCCGATCACGTGGTCGTAGGAGAGGCCTCGGGGGACCTCGAGGCGCGGGTCGGCTGGATCGAGGCGGAGGAACGGCCCGGGGGCGTGACGGCAGTCCGGATTCCCCTGGACCGGCCGGTGCCGGCACATGTCGAGGAACTCGAAGAGGGGATGCTGCGGCTGATCCTGTACGGTGCGCTCGGCGAGACGGAGCGGATGGCCTACGGCCGGTCAGAGAGCACCGGGGCCTCGGAGCTGCAGAGCCTGGCCTGGGCGCAGCGGCCCGGCAGGCTCTACGAGCTCACCGTCCGTCTCGTTCGACCCGTGTGGGGGTACCGGCTGACCTACACCAAGGGCAGGAGCGGGCGACCCGAGCTCCTCCTCGAGCTGCGCAAGCCGCCAGCCGTGGATGCGGCCGCCCCCCTTCACGGACGTCGCATCGCGGTGGATGCCGGGCATCCGCCCGTCGGCTCCTTCGGCCCGACGGGGTTCTTCGAGGGCGACGCGAACCTGGCAATCGCCCACCGGTTGGCGGCGCTCCTGGAGGAGGCGGGCGCGGAGCCGATCCTGACGCGACGGGACACGCTGCCGCTGGGGCTGTACGAGAGGACGGGCCTCGCCGTACGAGCCGGCGCGGATCTCTTCGTATCGATCCACAACAACGCGCTGCCCGACGGGATCCGGCCGTTCGGGGAAGAGGGCACCAGCACCTACTACTACCACCCCCACTCCAGGGCGCTCGCCCAGGCCGTGCAGACCGGAATGCTGGCCTCGATGGGTCTGCAGGATCTGGGGATACGTTGGGGCAGCTTCGCGGTGGCGCGGCTCCGGTGGATGCCGAGCATCCTCGCCGAGGGCGCGTTCATGATGTTTCCGCGCCAGGAAGCGGCCCTCAAGACGCGAGAGTTCCAGGACGCCTATGCGCGCGGCGTGCTGTGGGGAATCGAGGAGTTTCTGCGTGGCTATGTGAGGGAAGAGGGGAGCCAAGAGGAATGAGACTGGAAGAGCTGTCGACGAGCGACACGCCCGCGATTCATCCCACCGCCTACGTCGCGCCCTCGGCGGACGTGATCGGAGATGTGCGGCTTGGCGAGCACGCGAGCGTCTGGTACGGGTGCGTGCTGAGAGGAGACATCGCGCCGATCCACATAGGTCGAGAGACGAACATTCAGGACCTCACCGTGGTCCACGTGGATCCGGATCGACCCACGATGATCGGAGACCGGGTCGGCATCGGGCACCGTGCGATCATCCACGGCTGCGAGATCCAGGACGACTCGCTCATCGGGATGGGCGCCATCGTGCTCTCACACGCCGTCATCGGATCCGGATCGGTGGTGGCGGCGGGGGCCCTCGTCACGGAAGGGACCATCGTTCCTCCCCATAGCCTCGTCGTGGGCTTGCCCGGAAGAGTGGTGCGCGAGGTGGATGAGGAGCTTCGTGGCCGAATTGCGTACACCGTGGCGGATTACAAGGCGATCAAGGAGGGTCACCGAGGTGGTCGTTGGCGCTCCTCGGAGCGTTGAGAGGACCGTTTTTCCCGATAATCGGCTCTCGGGCGTCACTCCCCCTTGACCACAACATATTGTGTGGTTAGACTGAGTTTACCCCTAGATATTGAGTTTTCCACCCGCGTGTTGCCGCGATGTGGATGGTTAGGGGAAACCAGAGTAAACCCTCCCAGGTCTGCATTAAGTACAGGCCCGAAGTGCCGGATTAAGAAGTCGTCAGGGGTGTACGATACTGTTCACCCCGATTTTTTGTCGCTGTGGATTGTTGCGAGCCGCCGGCTTGTGGAAAACCGCTGGTAGTGAACTTGCCCATCAAAGGGAAGAAAACGAGGCAGCCGATGCACCCTCCCGAGGTCGCCCTTGGGGCGCCCACCCGAACCGTCCGAGAGACTCCGAGCGACCTGCCCGAGCCCGTTCTTTCCGAGAACGCGATGACCGTTCTGCGGCGGCGGTATCTCAAGAAGAACGAGGACGGCGATCCGATCGAGAGTCCCCGGGACATGTTCTGGCGGGTGGCTCGGGTGATCGCGGAGCCCGACGCGATGTACGGGGCGGACGCGCGGGAGACGCACGGAACGGCCATGCGCTTCTACGAGATGATGGCCACTGGCAAGTTCGAGCCGAACAGCCCGACGCTCATGAACGCGGGCCGGCCGTTGGGACAGCTGAGCGCCTGCTTCGTCCTCCCCGTCCCGGACAGCCTCGAGGGGATCTACGAGACGCTCAAGCACATGGCGCTCATCCACCAATCGGGCGGAGGCACCGGGTTCGGCTTCAGCCAGCTGCGGCCGCGCGGCGACGTTGTGCGCTCCACGATGGGCGTCGCCAGCGGTCCGGTGAGCTTCATGGAGGTCTACGACGCGTCCACGGAGGCCGTGAAACAGGGAGGGACGCGGCGCGGAGCCAACATGGGGATCCTCCGCGTCGACCATCCCGACATCCTCGAGTTCATCGACTGCAAGGCCGAGAAGCACAAGATCACCAACTTCAACATCTCCGTCGCCGTCACGGACGAGTTCATGGAGTCCGTGCGTCGCGGCGAGTCATACCACCTACGGAGCCCGCGCACGGGAGAGCCGGTGGGGCAGATGGATGCGCGGGAGGTGTTCGATCGGATCGTGTACGGCGCGTGGCGGAACGGCGAGCCAGGCGTCTTCTTTATCGATGAGGCGAACCGATATAACCCGGTCCCGCAGCTGGGGAGCTACGAGGCGACCAATCCCTGTGGCGAACAGCCAATCCTGCCGTACGACGTCTGCAACCTAGGGTCGGTGAACGTGGGCGCGTTCGTAGAGGAGGGACGCATCGACTGGGAGGGCCTCGGGAAGACCGTGCGTACAGCCACGCACTTTCTGGACAACGTCATCGACACGAACCGTTACCCGCTGCCTCAGATCGAGGACCTCTCGAAGCGGATCCGGCGCGTCGGCCTCGGCATCATGGGTTGGGCGGACATGCTGGTAAAGCTGGACGTCCCATACGGCTCACGGCGCTCAACCGAGCTGGGCCGGGAGGTCATGCGCTTCGTCGACGACGAGGCGAAGGCCGAGTCGGAGAGGCTCGCTGGGGGGCGCGGCGTGTTCCCGGATTGGGAGGGATCGATCTGGGGCCCCGACGAGGCGTGCGCGCGTGATGAGATGGGCGAGCGGGTACGCCCGATCCGTCCGCTGAGGAACTGCAACGTGACGACGGTAGCGCCCACCGGGACGATCTCGATCATCGCGGGCTGCTCGAGCGGCATCGAGCCCCACTTCGCGGTGGCGTTCATGCGCAATCAGGCCGGGACGCTCATGCCAGATGTGAACCCGGACTTCGTGGAGCAAGCGGAGGCGGGCGGCTGGTACAGCGAAGACCTGATGTGCCGAATCGCCGACGAGGGGCACATCCACTTCGATGATGTGCCCGCCGAGGTCCAGGAGGTCTTCGTGACCGCACACGACGTGACCCCGGAGCAGCACATCCGAATGCAGGCGGCCTTCCAGAGGAATACGGATTCGGCGATCTCCAAGACCTGCAACTTCTCCGAGTCGGCCACCGAAGAGGACGTGCG
>JAUVMT010000025.1 GCA_030600085.1 Gemmatimonadales bacterium
CTCATTGGCTCTGCTCTCCATCAGCGGAGCTAAGCTCGTTCAACTCGTTCTCGGTGAGCCCACGCTCGATCAGGTGGGCGAGAGCCTCCAGCGCCGCCTCGGCATCATCGCCGACGACACGAAGGCGCAGCTTCGATCCCGATTCCGCCGCCAGCATCAGTACGCCCATGATGCTCTTGCCGTTGATTTCGAGTCCATCCTTCTCGACCCACACCTCCGACCGGAAGCGCGAGGCGAGCTTGACGAACTCCGCGGCGGGACGGGCGTGAAGCCCGTATTGATTCGTCACGCTCACGTGCGTCGATACCTCGATTTCGCCACCGGTCATCCTGCCTCCTCAGGCACCGAGGAGGACCAGAAGAACAGGAGCGGCCAGAACCAGGCCCGCTGCGAGCCGCTCGCCAAGCGCCGGCCGCGCGTATCCCAGCAGGGCAGCGGCCGCCAGCGCAAGAGCGACTCCCCAGCGGCCCAGCGTATCCGGGGCCACCAACCACGACACCAACACGACGGCCGACCCGATGAGCAACAGGTTCAGGCTCGTGATCCAGGGCACGACGCGGGCCCAGGGAGGATCGCCGAGATCCTTCCCGACGCCGAGACCCTCGGTCCAGCCTCGCCGGAAGGACCACGCCCTGAGCCAGATGTGCCCGAGATTGTAGGCTAGGAGAAAGACGCCGACCGCTACCCATGGTCGACCCCAAAGCCAGAACAGCGTGATCGACAGCAGCAGGCAGAAGGGCCTCCACGTCGCCCAGACCAGCTCGTCGCCCACCGCACCGAGGGGCGCCCGCAGCGCGGAGCGAAAGCGGTCGATCCTCTCCGGAGACTCACCATCGTGCTCCAGCCGAGCAAGTGCCGTCACGGCCATCGGGCAAAGGTACGGGTGTCCGTTGAACGGCTCGAGATGTCTCTCCACCGCAGCCCGCAGGCGCACCGGATCTCCCGCGTAAACGCGTCTCAGCAGAGGAAGCATCGCGTTGGCCAGGCCTCCGGCGACCAGCGAGCGGTAGTTCCAGGAGCCCTGAACGGCAAAGCACCTCAGGAACGATGCGACCTGGTCGGATCTCGTGGGCTTCACCCCGCTACTGCCCCGTCACGATCATTGCCAGGGCTATCGCGCCACCGGCCAGGAGCAGCAGCGGGTCCGTCGCGCGTCGGCGCATCACGCCGACGCCCACGCCTCCCGCGAGGCCCATCCCCACCAGAAGCAGCGCCGAAGCGGCAACCACTCCCTCGATCATCGAGACCCCGTCAGCCAGCTTCACCAACAACATGACCGGAAGGGCGAAGGCGGCCGTGAGGGTACCTGCACGCAATGCATCGAGCACCATGGCGAGGCGATGCCGGCGTTCGAGTCTCTTCGCCGGCGCGGCGAGGCCGCCACCGGCGAGGAGGCGTTCGTTGAGCCGTCGTTGCATACGTACCGAAATGGCTCCGATCCAGCCGATTGCCCAGCCGCTCGCCACTGCGACGAGCAGCGGTCCGATGTCGGTTCCTCCACTGGCGGCCAAGCCAGCACCCGCCAGGAGGCCCGCCGGCCCCGTTTCCGGGTAGACGGCCGCGCCGTAGGGCGTGTGACCCAATCCGAGGAGCTCGAGCACGGCCCCCACCAGAAAGCCGGAGGCGGCATCTCCCAGCAGCGCTCCCCCGAAGGTCGCAGCCACGATCGGTCGGGAGATCATGACCTGTGGCCACGACGCGGCATCCAGACCCAAAGCGGCGCCGCACGCGACCAGGGCGGCCAGCAGCCCGAGGCTAAGGTCGAGCTCGCTCAACCGTCTTCAGCAAGCGTCGCAGACCGACCCGCGGTGACCCGGGCAGGTCACGCGCCGAGACCGAGCCGGCTAGGTCGCCCAGCGCACGAATGTCCTGGAGCTCGTCAGAGGAGGCGAACAGGTAATCCAGAAGCCGCTCACGCCCCTCCGTCGCGTGCAATCCGCCGAGGTTGACCTCCTGACCGAGCAGCAGCCCGACCTCACCGAGCCGGCGCATCTCCGCCGTCCCCGCCGTCAGCGCCATGCCGATGTCGCCACGCCCTTCCAACTCGGGCAGCTGCCCGATCGCGTCTTCGACCGTGAGGAAGAACGACTCGACTCCCGCGGGCAACGCGCTTTCGTAAAGGTCGCGCTCCCACGCGGTCTCGGCGATCCGGTCGTCAACGACGACGTAGAAACCGATCCCGAACCTGCGACCCCAGCCCACCACAACCTGGCCGTGGAGCAGGCGCTCGTCGATCCTGTACACCGCTATCGGCATCGGCTACTCGCCCGGCACGTCCGCGGTCGCGCCCGTCCTCCCCTTCTCCACTACCCGCTCGGCGAGGGCACGGAAGTCCATCTCGCGATGGAAGACGAAATCCAGAAGCATCGGCAGGTTGACGCCCGAGACGACCGCGACGTTGCCATCCCTCGCAATGCGCTGGCCGGCGAAGCCGCAGCTTCCGCTGGCCATGTCCACGAAGATGACGGCGGGTTCCTCTCCGACCGCCCGCGCCACGCGGCCAGCCAGCTCGTCGGGCGAGCAGCTCACGTTCGTCACTGGCTCCAGCGCCCCCTGTACGCCCGATATCCTTTCGACGACCCGAACCAGTGCGGAAGCGAGCTCCCCGTGCGCGACGACGACGCCGCGCACTTCACTCATAATCTTCCTCTAGGTACTCGCGAACCGGCTGCATGCGGCGCCGGATGCTCCGGTGGAACTCGAGGGCGCTGTCGACCCCCGAGTACTTGAGCAGGTGCCGCATCGAGACCACCTCGGCGATCACGGTGATGTTCTTCCCCGGGTTGAGCGGAATCACCACCACCGGCAAGTCGACATCCAGCATCGACGTCGTTTCCTGACTCAGTCCGGTGCGATCGTAGTCGGCGGTGTCGCTCCACTCTTCGAGCTGAACGACGACCTCGATGCGCTTCTGCTGCCGCGTCGCGTGAATGCCGAAGAGAGCCCGGACGTCGATGATTCCGATGCCCCGGATCTCCATGTGGTGCTGCTGTTGATCGAGACCCCGGCCCAGCAGGACGTCGTGTCCGCGGCGCGTGACCACGACGACGTCGTCGGCGACGAGACGATGTCCCCTCTCCACGAGATCGAGCACACACTCGCTCTTGCCGATGCCGCTCTTTCCGATAAAGAGCAGGCCCACGCCGTAGACATCCGCAAGCGACCCGTGCATGACGGTCGTCGGCGCGAACTCATCGTCGAGGTATGGCTTGACTCGGCGGTAGAACTCGCCGGTCTTGAGCTGGGACTGGATGAGCGGGATGCCGTGCTCGTTCGCCGCCGTCTTCAGCGATTCCGGAGGATCTATCCCCTTGGTGATGAAGAGGCACGGGACATCGGAGCGAAGGATGAACTCCGCCGCCGTGCGCTGCGCCTCGGGGTCGAGCGAACGCAGAAAAGCCACCTCTGTCTCGCCGAAGACCTGAACACGGCCGCTCGGAAACCGCTCGATAAACCCCGTGAGAGCGATGCCCGGACTCGAGATGTCGGCCCGCTCTACCTCCCTGTCCAGACCCTCCTCGCCAGCGATGACCTTCAGCGCGAGGCTCTCTCCCTTTCGCTCGAGCAGCTCGCCTACTCGCAGCGTCTTCAAGCGGTCGGCTCCTCCGTGGGAATAATCAGACGGTCTTTGTTGACGCCGCTATGGTTCGTGTATTGGGAGCGACTCTTCTTCAGTTGGCGGGCCAGCTTGGCCACGACCTTGTCCAGGGCCGTGCGAAAGTCGGCGGCCTCCGCGTGGGCGTGAACGCTTCCGCGGCCGTCGATGCTCAGATCGCCCTCGACCTCATAGCGGTTCTTCTCCTCCAGCAGCGTCACTTCCACTCGGCCGATGCGCTCTTCGAACCTATCCAGTCGGGAGAACCTCTCTTCGACCAACCCCCGAAGCGCCTCGGAGACTTCGAAATGCCGTGCGGATATGATCACCTGCATGCCATCCTCCTTCCTATCCGCGGCCCCCGCGGCCGCTGAGCGCGGCATCTAGCCACGCCTCCGTTTCGTCGGCCGCTCGATCCCATGAGTAGCCGGCAGCGTGTTCCAAGCCTCCGCGTCCGAGGCGGTCGCGCAGCTCCGGGCTGTCGGTAAGCTCCCGGAGGCGGGCCACCCAATCACTCACTTCCTTATGACACACGAGGTAGCCCGATCTCTCGTGAGCAACGGACTCGCGCAGTCCGGGCGAGTCGCTGGCGATCGCGGCGGTTCCGCACGCCGCTGCCTCCACGTTCGTGAGACCCCACCCCTCCTTCGGAGAAGGATACACTATCGCCCACGCTCGACGCAGCAACTCGACCTTACGCTCTACAGCCACGAAACCCAAGAACTCGACGGTCTGATCGAGACCCCTATCCAGCACGAGGCGTCGAAGCCGCTCCTCGTCGTCGCCGGTCCCGGCGATCAGGATTCGACCGCACCAATCCGATCGGTCGAGCTCCGCCGCTGCCGACAGCACGACATCCAACCCCTTGTAGCGCTTCAGCCGCCCCACGTACACGAACGTTGGCTGCTGAAACCGTGCCACCTCGGGGTCCGGGTGGTAAACACGATGATCCACGCCGGGGTAGACCACGCGGATCTGGTCGGCCGAGAAACCCCGCTCAACCAGATCTTCCTTCGTGCTCCGCGAGATCGCCTGTATCGGCACGTGCTCGTAGGCAGGCAGCATCCGGCGCTCCGCCAGCCAGACGGCAGAAGCCACGGGAGGCCACGCCTCGCGAAACACTGTCGTGCCGAAGAGATGAGGAACGAGCACGGCGACGGGCGTGTCGCTCCAGCGTGGCGTGAACAACGGCGACTTGTTGACGTCTTCGACGAGGAGATCGAAGCGCTTCCCGTCCATGCGCCGAAAGGCCCGGCGCGCGTGCAGCGGAAACGTGTACCGGCTTCCGGTGCGAACCACCTCCATCCCATCCAGCCGTTCGGTCGGCGGGGCACCTCGCCAACCGGAGACGAGCAGCGTGACGTCGTGGCCCCGCTCGGCGAGCCTGCCGAAGATCTCGTGCAGATGGATCTCCGCACCGCCCGCCTGCGGGTTCCGGCGGTCCTGCCAGTTGACGACGAGGATTCTCGTTCCGGATGGCGTGGCTTCACCCGGCGATGGCGGCTTCCCGGTACACGGAGTCCAGCACCCCGTTCACGAATGCGCCGCTGTCATCGCTCCCGTATCTCTCGGCCAACCCAATCGCCTCCGTGATCGCGACCTTGCCCGGTACCTCTTCCACGTACCGCAGCTCCACGACGCCCAGCCGCAGGATGTTGCGATCGATGGCTGCCAGGCGCTCGAGGCGCCAGTTCAGAATGTGGCTCTGAAGAAGGCCGTCGATCTCCGCGAGGTGCTCGTCCAGCCGGGCGACGAGCACTTCCAGGTAGGGGCGGTGCCGGGGCGAGACGCGGCGGTGCCTCAGGGCCGCTTCCGTGAACTCCGTCAGCGAGTCCCGATCGCTCATCTCCCACGCATAGAGCAGGTGAAGGGCCCATGCTCGTGCCCTGGATCGCGCCAGAAACGGCTTCACCGTCCAGCCCGGGAGAGTTGCTCCAGCACGTCGCAGAGCTCGAGCGCCGCCATCGCGGCCTCTTCGCCCTTGTGCCCGTGCTTGCCTCCGACCCTGTCGCGCGCCTGCTCCATCGTGTCGGCGGTGATCACGCCGAACGTGATCGGCGTCTTTTCCGTCACCGAGAGCAGGGCCAGGGCGTACGTCGCGCCCTGGCAAATGTAGTCGAAGTGGGGCGTCTCGCCACGGATCACGCAGCCCAGCGCGACGACCGCGTCGTATCCGCCACCGGCCACCTGGCGCACCGCGGCCGGCAGCTCCCAGGCGCCTGGCACCCGGACGACGTCTACATCCGCCTCGCGGGCCCCGTGTCTGACCAGGGTACGCCGCGCGCCGTCGACCAGCGGCTCCGTCACTACTCGATTGTAGCGGCTGACGACGAGGCAGAACCGCCTGCCCGTCGCCGCGTGCCCTCCCGAATACTCGCTCATGGGCGCCCGAGCAGATGCCCCAGCTTGTCCCGCTTCGTCTCCAGGTACGCGCGGTTGGTCCCGATGGCCGCCGTGACCAGCGGCACGCGGCCGGTGATCGTCAGGCCGAATCCTTCGAGGCCGGCAAGCTTCTTCGGGTTGTTGGTCATGATCCGAATCGAGCCCAGGCCCAGATCCGCCAGAATCTGGGCACCGATGCCGTAGTTGCGCAGGTCCGGCGGGAAGCCGAGAGCCTGGTTGGCCTCGACCGTGTCCTTCCCTTCTTCCTGGAGCGCGTAGGCCCGCAGCTTGTTGAGAAGACCGATGCCGCGGCCCTCCTGGTCAAGGTAGACGATCACGCCGGCCCCTGCTTCCACGACTTGCCTCATCGCGGAGTGCAGCTGGGCGCCACAGTCGCAGCGGCCCGAGCCGAAGACGTCGCCCGTCAGGCACTTGGAGTGGACCCTCACGAGGACGTCTTCTCGATTCGCCACATCCCCGTGCACGAGTGCCACGTGCTCACGGCGGTTCACGTCGTTACGGTAGCCGATGATTCTGAATTCACCCTCCGGCGTGGGCAGGTTCGCCTCCGCGACGCGGTGGACGAGCCGCTCGTGCCGTAGGCGGTACGCCACGATCTGACCCACCGTGACGAACGCAAGCCCGTGCTCGTCTCGGAACTGCTCCAGATCCGCGCGGCGGGCCATCGATCCGTCCGAGTTCAGGATCTCGCAGATCACGGCGGCGGGTTGGAGCTTTGCCATCCGGGCCAGATCCACGGATGCTTCCGTCTGGCCCACCCTCTGGAGCACCCCTCCCGGCTTCGCGCGCAATGGGAAGACGTGCCCAGGACGGAGAAGGTCGGATGGCCGCGTTCGCGGGTCCACGGCGATCTGAATCGTCCGGGCTCGGTCGTGGGCGCTGATCCCGGTCGTCACCCCGTACTCACGCCGGGCATCGATGCTCATGGTGAACGCGGTGCGCATCGAATCGCGCTCGCGGCCGTCCGACATCAGTGTGAGGTCGAGGCGGTCGGCGATCTCGGGCGGAAGCGCCAAGCAGATGAGACCCCGACCATGGATCGTCATGAAGTTGATCAGCTCGGGGGTGATCTTGTCGGCCGCGCAGATGAGGTCGCCTTCGTTCTCGCGATCCACGTCATCCGCCACGATCACGAGCTCGCCCCTGCCGACGGCGGCGATCGCCTGTTCAACCGTATCGAAACGCATACTGCACTCGCTTTCCATGTACGACGGGGCTCCCGGTGCTCTCGGAGCGCCGCGCGCTGGAGCGCTTCGGCGACCCGGTCTAGGCGCCCGGGTCTCCCCCCGCGTAGGGGGCCAGGAGTCGCTCGACATACTTACCGATCAAGTCGGCTTCCAGGTTCACCAGGTCGCCGATCTGCAGACGGTCCAACGAGGTATGTGTCCATGTATACGGAATGAGCGCGATCTCCGCGACCTCGCCTTCCAGGCTGGTCACGGTGAGGCTCACGCCGTCCACGGCGAGGGAGCCGCGCGGCACAGTGAGCGCGGCGATATCGGGCGGCAGCTTTATCCGCACGAGGACCGTCTCGCCATGGCGCTCAAGCGCGGTGATTTTTCCTACCCCGTCGACGTGTCCCTGGACCATGTGACCGCCCAGTGGATCGCCGGCCCGAAGCGCTCGCTCCAGGTTCACGCTGCTCCCAGCCTCGAGCTCTCCGAAGGTCGTGCGATCGAGCGTCGTGAGGACGGATGTAAAGCTGAAGCTGTCAGCGTCCCGGCCCGTTACGGTGAAACACACCCCATCCACGGCCACGCTCTCGCCATCCTCGAGCTCCGCGGCGTATTCCGGAGCGTGAACGATGAACTCCACCGCTCCCTCGCGCGGTATGCGCTCCACGACCGTCCCGACGGCAGTCACGATCCCCGTGAACATCAGTTGCCGTTCTTTCCCGTCAAGCGCTCCAGCGCCTCCCGGCTCTCAAACACGATCATCGAATCAAGACCCAGGCGCCGGCGGCTCGAGACGACCCAGTCGCCCGCGGCAGAAGGCGGTACGCCCGCAAACGCCGTCACGCCTTCATCTCCGAGAAAGCGCGGCGCGATCAGTAGATGGAGGCGGTGGACGAGCCCTTGGGCGAGCAGTGCCGACGCCACGCTGGCGCCTCCCTCCACCAGCACCGTTCCCACGCCTTCCCGAGTCAGGGCTTTCAGCGCGGCCGTCAGAGCGACCCTCCCGCCGGCCTCTTCCACTTGGAACGTCCGCGCTCCGGCGCTCTCCACCATCCGGCGGCGCTCCGGATCCGCTTCGCTCGATCCCACCACCCACACAGGCGCCTCGTCGATCGTCGTAGCCAGTCGGCTCGATGGAGAGAGTCGGAATCCGGTGTCCAGGACGACCCGAACCGGGGGGACCCTCGGTGCCATCGCCCCCCGAGCGGTCAACCACGGATCATCCGCTGCGACCGTACCACGCCCTACCAGGATCGCGTCGTAGCCGGCCCTGAGCCGATGGACCTCCTCGGCGGCCACCTCTCCCGTGAGGGCCGTGCGGAGGCCTGGCCCGGCGGCAATCCGCCCATCGATGGAGATGGCCAGCTTCAGCGCGACGTACGGCAGCTCCTGCGTCATCCTCCAGAAGAAGGGAGCATTGAGACGGCACGCCTCAGCGGCGGCCGTCCCCAGACGCACCCTCACGCCGGCCGCCGTGAGTCTCTCCAAACCTCCGGCCGCCGCCGGGTTCGGATCCCGACACGCCACGACGACCTCCCGCACGCCCGCTTCCCCGATCGCCCGCGCACAGGCCGATGTCTTCCCCGTGTGCGCACACGGCTCGAGGTTCACGTACAGGGTGGACCCGGCGGCCCTCGCTCCCGCTTCGCGCAGGGCGACCGTCTCGGCGTGCTCCTCGCCGAAGCGGGCGTGGAAGCCCTCTCCGACAACCTGGTCGTCCGAGACCACGACCGCGCCGACGAGCGGGTTGGGCGCCACCTGCCCCCAACCGCGCTCGGCGAGTTCGATCGCACGACGCATGTACCGCTCGTCCCGGCCCATCAGGGGACCGCGTCCGCTCCCGGTATCCGAACCCGGCCGCTGCCCTCGACCATCCGACCGCAACGCACCGTGCCGCATCCGCCATCCCGGACGGCCGCTTCCACCGCGTCGAGGTCGTTCGGCGACACGACCGCAATCATGCCGACGCCCATGTTGAACACCCGGTACATCTCTTCCGGTGGGGCCCCACTTTGCTCCGCGAGCAATCGGAACTCCGGAGGAGGCACCCAGCTCTCCACATCTACGACGGCGTCGATCTCCGCCGGAAGGATTCGTCCCAGGTTTCCCGGGATTCCGCCGCCCGTAATATGGGCGAGCGCCCGGATTCGCCCCTGTTCACAGGCTCCGCGCAAAACCTCCAGATAGGATCGGTGCACCCTGAGGAGCACGTCAGCGACCGATTCACCGAGGCCGGGCCACGGATCCGCCACTTCCAAACCCATGCGCTCGAACAGCACCTCCCGGACGAAACTGAAGCCGTTGGTGTGGATCCCGCTCGACTCGAGGCCCAACAGCGAATCTCCGGCACGGACATCGCGCGCAGCGACCTCCCGGAACGCCATCCGTCCAAGAATGAAACCGGCCAGATCGTAGGCACCTGGCAGGTAGAAGCCCGGCATCTCCGCTGTCTCCCCGCCCAGCAGCGCGCACCCGTTCTTCCGGCAGCCGCGAGCGACCCCGCGCACCACTTCCACCGTTAGCTCCGGATCCAGCTCGCCGCAGGCAAAATAGTCCAGGAAGGCCAGCGGCGTGGCTCCTTCGGCGAGGATGTCGTTGACGCAGTGGTTGACCAGGTCTTCACCGACGGTATCGTGCCGCCCGGAGCGGATGGCCACCTCCAGCTTCGTTCCGACTCCGTCGGCGCTGGCGACAAGCTCCTCGCCAGCGGCGGCCAGCCGGCCCCCGAAAGACCCGAAATCGGACTGAACCGCTTCCGTGCGCGTGGACTCGACGAGCTCCCGCAGTCGCCGCTTCGTGACCGCCGCGGCGTCCAGATCGACCCCGGCATCCCGATAGGTGAGCGGCTCGCGGACCGTCATGGCTGCGCGGTCAGCGACTCGAAGCGGGTCATTTCGTGGAACGCCAACACTCGCTCCGCGACCTCCGCCACACCGAGTCCGATCAATCGATCCGGACCGAACGCTTCGCATGCGAAGGAGCCCATGGCGCAACCGTAGACGACCGAACGTCTCAGCTCCTCCGAGTCAAGGCGGTCGGCGCGAGCCAGATGCCCGAGCAGGCCTCCGGCGAAGGCATCGCCGGCGCCCGTGGGGTCGAAGATCTCCTCCAGAGGATAGCCCGGCGCGAAGAAGACGTCGTCGGGCCCGAAGAGAATCGCGCCATGCTCGCCCTTCTTTATGACCACGTACTTCGGGCCACGATCCCGAATCCATGAGGCCGCGCGAGCCAGGTTGTAGTCTCCCGAGAGCTCGCGGGCCTCCGCGTCGTTGACCAGGAGCATGTCCACGCGCTCGAGGAGTTTCAGAAGCTCCGCCCGGCTCCCCTCGATCCAGTAGTTCATGGTGTCGCACAGGACCAGCTTCGGATCGTCGACCTGATTGAGCACGTCCAGCTGGAGCTTCGGGTCGATGTTGCCGAGGAAGACCAGAGACGTAGCGCGAAACGGCTCCGGGATCGTCGGCTGAAACTCTCCGAAGACCCCGAGCTCAGTCAAAAGGGTCTCCCGAGAGTTGAGGTCGTAGTCGTACTTTCCGGCCCACCGAAAGCTTGTCCCTTCCCGCACTTCCAGCCCGTCGAAGTTCACGTTGCGCCCCTCCAGGGCGCGCAGGCGGTCCAGCGGATAGTCGGATCCGACGACGCCGACGACACCCACCGATGCAAAGGCGGAAGCCGCTGCGCTGAAGTACACGGCCGAGCCGCCGAGCGCGTCGCGGGCCTGGCCGAACGGCGTGTCGATGTCGTCGAGGGCCACGCTGCCCACGACAAGGATCTCGATCATGGGACGGGAGTCCTTTCCGTTTCCTGCTCTCTCACCATCCGCCTCGGAGCTGACACTCCGAGAAGCTCCAGGCCGTTGCGAAGCGTGATCTGCACGGCTCGGGCGAGTGCGAGTCGGCCCGCCCGAGCCGGTCCCTCGGCGATCACCCGGAGAGACGGATCGAGGTTACCCTCATGGTACCAGGCGTTCACGAGGCCAGCGACCTCTTCCAGGTAGGAACACACCTGGTAGGGCGCCCGGGCCTGCGCCGCGTTGCGGACCACCTCCGGGAAGCGCAGCAAGCTCTTGGCCAGCTCGCGCTCGCTCTCCCGAGCCAGCTCGGCCAGATCGGCCTCCGAGGCATCGATCGACTCGGCCTCGACACGCGCTCTCTCGAAGACGCTGCACATGCGCGCGTGCGCGTATTGGATCTTGTAGACGGGGTTGGCTTCAGAAGTATCCAGCGCGAGCTCGAGATCGAAGCTCATCGGCGCCTCGGCTCGGCGCATGAGAAAGAAGTACCGTGCCACGTCTACGCCCGTTTCCTCGAAGAGCTCTCGCAGGGTTACGAATTGCCCGGCACGCTTGCTCATCCGCACCTCTTCGCCGCCTCGCATCACCGTCACCAGCTGGAAGATCAGTGCCTCGAAGAAATCCGGCGGTAGCCCGAGAGCTTCCAGCGCGGCTCTCATGCGGGAAACATGTCCGTGATGATCGGCCCCCCACACATCGATCGCGAGATCGAAGCCGCGCGAGCGCTTGTCGACGTGGTAGGCGATGTCGGGCAGGAAGTAGGTGAAGGAGCCGTCGCTCTTCACGAGCACCCGGTCCTTGTCGTCGCCGAAAGAAGTGGTGCGCAACCAGGTGGCGCCGCCCTCGGCATAGGTGAGGTCTTCCGAGTCCAGGCGCTCCAGGGCGTCCTTCACTTCGCCTCGCTCGTAGAGGCCGCTCTCCTTTCGAAACACCTCCATGTGGACTCGGAGGTCCTCCAGGTCCCTCTCCTGCTCCTCATGAAGCCACCCGATCGAGAGCTCCCCGAAGCGTTGCATCCGCTCCTGGCCATCCATCTCCGCCAGCTCCTCGGCTCCCACCGTCGCCGCGGCGCGCTGGGCGAGCTCCTCCACGTACGCTCCCATGTAGCCGCCGTCCGGCACTTCGGCCTCCTCACCGGCCAGCTGGCGAAAGCGTGCCTCGAGGGATGCGGCCAGGAGATCGATCTGCCGTCCCGCATCGTTGACGTAGAACTCCCGCACGACCCTGTGCCCCGCCCACTCCAGGAGCGAGGCCACCGCGTCGCCGATCGCCGCACCCCGGCCGTGCGCGACATGTAGCGGACCCGTCGGGTTGGCGGAGACGAACTCCACGTTGACCTTAAGCGGTGAGACAGCCTCGCTCCGGCCGTAGGAGAGATCCGCCTTCAGCACTTGGCATAGACTCCGCCAATACGCGGCGTCGCCGAGGCGGAAGTTGATGAACCCGGGTCCGGCTACGCTCACCTCGACGACGCCCGCTGCGCTCGCGTCCAGGACGCTCGCGATCCGGTCCGCGACCTGCCTGGGTGGCTGGCCGAGGCGGCCCGCCAGCACGAGGGCGGCGTTCGTCGCGAAGTCCCCGTGTTGGAGATCACGCGACCGCTCCAGCTCCGGCTGGAAGCCCTCCGGCGCACCGACCTCCCGAGCCGCCCGCTTCAGCTCGACGGCGAGCGCGGCGGCCAGGTCAGGCGTGCCTCCGGGGTCTCGGCCGTGAGGGCCTCGATCAGTCACCCGACGTGTCACCCGACGTGGCATCCGACGTGCCGCCCGTCTTCGACCCCGATCCGCCGTGTTCGGGCTTCGACGTCGGCTCCGTTTTCGGCTTCTTCTCATCGCCCGGGGACGGCTTGCGGTAGTCGGTGGCATAAAAGCCCGGGCCCTTGAACAGGACGCCGCCACCCGCGGAGATCTTGCGCCGCACCTCGAGCCGCCCGCATTTGGGACACTTGCGAACCGGGTCCTCGCGCATCTGCTGAAACCGCTCGAACTCGTGCCCGCAGGCCTCGCACACGTACTCGTATGTTGGCATGGATTTCCTGTACGGTCTTGTGTCAGCCCTGTTCGTACGTTCCCCAGACTCGGCGGAGCCCTCCCGAGATCTCGCCGAGCGTGACGCCCGCCTTGACCGCCGCTACCAGCGGCGGCATCAGGTTGGCGTCCGACGCCGCCGCCACGCGCACCGCATCCAGTGCCTCGGTCGCCGGCGTCGCTTCTCGGCTCTCCTTCCAGTCCCGGAGGCGGGACTTCTGCGCTTCGGCCAGCCCCACGTAGTCCGGCGTCTTCACCTCCAACGGCGGCTCGGTCTCCTGCTGCACGTTCACACCCACAACCTCGACGTCGCCAGCCTCCAGGGCTCTCTGGTACGCATAGGCGGAGCGATGGATCTCCTCTTCCATGAAACCGATCGCGCGACGGGCGCCGCCGATCTCATCGATCTGCCCGATGTACGCCTCGGCCCTCGCCTCGAGCTCGTCGGTAAGTGCTTCGATCGCCCACGAGCCGCCCAGCGGATCCACCGTGTCGGCCGCGCCGCTCTCGGCCGCCAGGATCTGCTGCGTCCGAAGGGCGAGGCGGGCGGCATCCTGCGACGGCAGAGCGAGGGCTTCATCGTAGCTGTTCGTGTGCAGCGACTGCGTGCCGCCCAGCACGGCGGCCAGCGCCTGGACGGCCACGCGGACGACGTTGTTGTAGGGCTGTTGTGCGGTGAGCGTGGACCCTGCCGTCTGGGTATGGAAGCGCAATCGGGAACTGGCCTCCGATCCTCCCATGTCGGCAATGATCCGCGCCCAGAGTCGGCGGGCGGCGCGAAACTTGGCAACCTCTTCCAGGAAGTGGTTGTGAGACGCGAAGAAGAAGCTGAGGCTGGGGGCGAAGTCATTCAGCGCCAAGCCGGCGGCGAGTGCGCAACGGACGTACTCCAGCCCGTTCGCCAACGTGAACGCGATCTCCTGCGTCGCGGTCGCTCCAGCCTCCCGCATGTGGTAGCCGCTGATGGAGATCGGATTCCACTTCGGCACTTCGGTGGCGCAGAACGCGAAGAGGTCCGTGACGAGGCGGAGGCTGGCTTCCACGGGATAAATGTAGGTTCCGCGTGCCACGAACTCTTTGAGGATGTCGTTCTGTACGGTACCGCGAAGCGAAGCTCTCGGCGTGCCGCGCTCGTCGGCCAATGCCACGTAAAGCGCCAGAAGGATCGGAGCCGTGGCGTTGATCGTCATTGAGGTTGAGATGCGGTCCAGGGGGATGCCTTGGAGTAGACGCCGCATGTCGTCCAGCGTGTCGATCGCCACGCCAACGCGACCCACCTCGCCCTCAGCCATCGGGTCGTCCGAATCGTAGCCCATCTGGGTGGGAAGATCGAACGCGACCGAGAGGCCCGTCTGGCCCGACTCGAGCAGATAGCGGAACCGTGCGTTCGTCTCCTCCGCAGTGCCGAATCCGGCGTACTGACGCATCGTCCAGAGGCGACCCCGATACATCGTCGGATAGACGCCGCGGGTGAAGGGGAGCGAGCCGGAGTCGCCCAGATCGGCGTCGTAATCGACGGCTGCCTCGTCTGGACCGTAGAGGCGCTCCAGCTCGATGCCGGAGGGGGTCTCAAAGCGCTCTCGGCGCTCGCCCGTCCCCATCAGTCATCCTCCGTAGCGAAAGTGAGCAGGAGATCGCCGCGATTGACAGTCTCCCCCTCCTTCGCGGCGATCGAGGCGACGATGCCGGGCCCCTGCGCTCGGAGCTCGTTCTCCATCTTCATCGCCTCGATGACGATCAAGCCCGTACCGGAGTCGACGTGCTGCCCCTCGGAGACCTCCAGCCGCAACACCAGCCCCGCCATCGGCGCGCGAACCTCTCGAGGGGCCCCGACCCCGAGGCCGGGCGCGAGCTCTCGAATCGCGTGCGTGCGCTCATCCTCGATGGTGAGCCGTACCACGCGGCCGCCGATCCCTATCACCCATCCGTCATCGGCTCGCCACGCCGCGAGCCGGATTCCACGCTCGCCGATGCGCAGGTGGCGACGGGTCGAACCGGCTACCGCGTCGATGTGGGCATCCAGCTCCCGATCCGCGATGCGAACCCCAGCCTCGGTTGCCTCCACGAGCAACGTCTCGCCGGCCCCCGTCACGTAGTACTTCACGAGCGAGGCCCCCAGCCAGCTCCGTCCGCTCCCCCGGCACGCTGCCAACTACTAAGTGGACGCACCCGCGGTCGGCCGTCCGCCCGCGCCGACTCAGATCTCGGCGTGTCGCGCCGTTCCTCCTCCAGGAGAACCGCAGCGATCGCCGCGGCTTCCAACAGTCGTGTATCGGCATCGAGCAGCAGATCAGGGTGGTCGTCCAAATACTCGATGGACAGGCGACCGGCCAGGAAGTCGGCCTCTTCCATGACGGCGAGATGGAACGACTGGTTGGTGATGATACCGGCGACGTGCAGCTCCTCGAGCGCACGTCGCATCCTGCCGATCGCCTGCAAGCGGTCGGCGCCGTGGACGACGAGCTTCGCGAGCAGCGGATCGTAGTGCAGCCCCACCTCGTAGCCCGCGGATATGCCCGAATCCCAGCGCACGCCCGGTCCTGCCGGTGCCTCCAGCTAGGTGATGCGGCCAGCGGACGGGAGAAAGCCTTTGAACGGTTCCTCACCGCTGATCCGACACTC
>JAUVMT010000261.1 GCA_030600085.1 Gemmatimonadales bacterium
CCTTGCCCGATGAGCTCAGCTCGCCATCCGGCCTGTACGTCTTCACGTCCCTGATCCCGCACGACGGCGAGCGGCTCTTGAGCAGGAACCCATCGACGGGGCGAAGCGCTTCGAGAAAGCCTCCAGTGAAACCGGTCATTTCCTCTGTCAGGTCCCGCCCGGTGGCGGGCTGGAAGAGACGGACGGCCGGCTTCCATTCGACCAGGCGGATCGGATCCCGCGGTACACCGAGACCGATCTCCAACTCCGGGCAGATGGGTACGAGGTCGACGTAGGACTCCAACTCGAGCACGAAGCTGTAGGCGATCCTCTCGCCGTTGTAGCGGACTTTCTCGAGCTCCAGGCAACGGCTCAGGACAACTCGAGGCCGGGCAAAACCTGTCATCGCCCGATGTCTCTCATGCCATCGCCTCCGAGCCGACGTCCGGATTCTCGGCGACGAAGGAAACCAGGCGCTCCGCATAGGAGCTGAAGGTAGGGATTTCGATCCCGCTGCCCTCGAGATCCGCACGGGCGCGCTCCGTCGAATAGATCGTCGGGTGGTTGAAGTAATCCACCAACGCCGCCGGAATACCCGTGGCGCGGCGAATCGGCGGTGCCCTGAGCACACTCTTCGCCAGCCCGACCGGAAACCGAAGTCGAAGGAGGCGTTTCCGTGTCGCCCGTTCGAGTAGGTGCAGCATCTCGTTCACCGTGGGCGGATCGGGATCCGCGAGCTGATACACCCGCCCGACCGAGGTCTCGAGGCGGGACAAGCAGATGATGGCGGCGATCACCGCATCACTGGGAGCGAGCGTCACACGGGTCCTCATCGGGTTGCCGACCACCGGCATGACCGCGAAACGGGGCTGGCGGAGCAGGAATCGGATGAGGTAGTAGGGACCGTCGTACTTTTGAGTCACACCGGTGCGGCTGTCGCCGACGACGATCGCCGGACGATACACCGTGGCCGGGAGCCCACCCTTCACGGCCGCCCTTACCTCGACCTCGGCCAGGAACTTGGTCTCCTCATACTGGTTGTTGAAGCACTGGCCCACATCCAGGTCCGACTCCCGGAAGGTCCCATCGTACCGTCCGCTCACGTAGCAGGTACTCACGTAATGCAGTCGTTCCAGCCTCGGGCAGCGCTCCGCGAGCTGCAGGATTCGCCGCGTCCCCTCCACGTTCACGCGGATTCCGGTCTTCCTGGAGACCTCGAGATCGTAGACGGCCGCCAGGTGGTAGATCTCGGTCGTTTCCCGCTCTATCTGGCGGATGCTCGTCATGCCGAGGCCGGGTTCCGCGATATCTCCCTCCTGCAGATGAATCCGACCGGCCAACGAGGGATCGTCGGTCGCCAACTCCCCAGCGCGATGGGCCGCGAGCTCGGCGTATCGTCGCTGGACCAAACAGACGGCGGAGCGGCCCGGGGCCCGCCGCAGCACCCGCGGGAGGAGCTCGGTGCCGAGGAAGCCCGGGAACCCGGTGAAGAGGATCGAGCTCACCGGCTCATGGCGTCAGCGTTCACGGAAGGCAACCCCTGCATGGGCGGTCCTACCGAAGCCCCGGGGTCCGCTTCAGGATGCGCAGGGCGCGCGTCATGGCCCGGCTGTAGCGTTCCTCGTCCAGCCACGGCGGTGCGGCGAGCGGAAGGCCTCTCTGAACGGCGATCGTCTGCGCTTCTGTGAACTTCCGGATTCCCTCCGCGCCATGCCGCCGGCCTACGCCGGAGTCCTTCACGCCTCCCATCGGCGCGTCCACCGAGCCCCACGCGGCGGCGTATGCCTCGTTGACGTTGACCGTGCCCGCCCGGATCCTGCTCGCGACCCGGCGACCGGTCGCGGCGTCCCGGGTCCAGACGCTCGCGTTGAGACCGTACGGCGTGGCATTGGCTCGATCTATCGCTTCGTCCACCGACTCGAAGGCGTAGACGGACACGACCGGACCGAACGTCTCCTGGTCGCACAGCTCCATCTCGGCGGTTACGTCCGTGAGGATCGTCGGCTCGAAGAAGTAGGGCCCGATCTCGGGGCGGGCGCGACCGCCCTCGAGCAACCGCGCACCCTTGGCCACCGCGTCCCGAACGTGCGCCTCGACCTTCTCGAGCTGCTCCCGGGACGTCAGAGATCCGATGTCCACGCTGAAGTCCAGAGCCGGACCCAATCGCAGGCTGCGAGTCGCGGCGGTGAAGCGCTCGAGGAAGGGCTCGGCGATCGAGGCCTGTACGTAGAGGCGCTCGCAGGAGATGCAGAGCTGGCCGGTGTTGGCGAACGCGCCCCGCACGGCACCCCGGGCGGCCGCATCCAGGTCGGCGTCCGACAGCACGACCATCGGGTTCTTGCCGCCGAGCTCCAGGCTGAAGCCGATGAGGCGCTCTCCGGCCCGACCGGCCACCACCCGGCCTACAGCCGTGCTGCCGGTGAAGGAGAGGTAGTCCACCTCCTCGACGACCGCCGATCCCGTGTCCTCGTCCCCCACGACCACCTGCAGCAGATCGGCAGGCAGGCCGGCTTGGTACAGGAGGTCGACGGCCCACAGCGCCGTGAACGGGGTCTTCGGGTCCGGCTTCAGGAGGGCCGCGTTTCCGGCGAGCAGGGCCGGGATCGAGTCGCTGATCGCCAGGCTGAGCGGGTAGTTCCACGGCGCGATCAACCCGACGAGGCCGACGGGATGACGATGCTCCCAGGCGACGGTGAGACCCGGGATCGCGCCTCTTCGCCTCCGAGGCTTCAGGTGTTTCCCGCCGTGCACGGCATAGTAGCGGGCCACGACGGCGGCGTCCGCGACCTCCTCGTACGCGTGTGCTCTCGCCTTGCCCGTCTCCAGCTGCACGAGGTCCAGAACCTCGTCACGCTGCTCGAGGAGCAGGTCGTGAAAGCGCAAAAAGGCCTGCGCCCTCTCGTCGAAGGGGGTCGACGCCCACCTGGGTTGTGCGTCTCGGGCGCGAAGCGCGGCCGCCCTAACGTCGGCCGGCATGGCGTGCGGTACCCCTCCCAGGGTGTCTCCGGTGAAGGGGATCTCGACGGCAATCGTCTCGCCCGGCTCACCGACCGGCGCGAGGCGGGAGCCGATCCGCTCGAGAATCGCCGCGTCCAC
>JAUVMT010000150.1 GCA_030600085.1 Gemmatimonadales bacterium
AGGCCCACTCCTCGGCAGACGTTCGGATGAAGCGCTCGGCCTAGCCGTTGGTCCTGGGCGGGTAGAGTCAAGTGAAGAGGAGCCGGATCCCTAGTCCTTGAGGTCGGGCTTGCCTCGCCGGCGCTTGAGCTCGGACCGGCGGCGCTTCGCCTCCAGCCGCTCTCGCTTCTCTCGCTTGGGCACCTTTGTGGGGATCCGGGGCTTCTCGGAGCGGGCCAGGTCCTGCAGGGCGGCGCGCAGCCGTACGAGCGCCATCTTGCGGTTCCGGTGCTGGCTTCGAGACTCACGCGCCGTGACGGAGATGTCGGTCGGCAGGTGGGTCAACCGCACGCCCGAGTCGGTCGTGTTCTGATGCTGCCCGCCGGGACCGCCGGCACGAAACGTCTCGACGCGGCACTCGGCGAGGAGCGAGTCGTCGTCGGCGTCCGGGTCGAGGCTGCTCGGCTGTTCAGGGTCGGCACTCATGGCCGGAGAGAAGTTGCCGTTTTACTGCCGCGTGAGCTTCATCGTCGCGTCAAAGTAGCCCCGCTCCCCACGTCTGCGGGCGAGCCACTGCCAGGTCGAATCGGCCACGCCTACGTCTGACTAGTTCCTGCTTGGCAGAAGCTCTGAGAGCGCATCGATGGCGGTGCGCAGCTTGTCGGTCCGCTCCCGCAGCCTGACGACATCCCTCTCGGTGTTCTCGAGCTCGACCTTGACGGCCTCGTAGCTCGCGTCCAGGACGCTGTCTTGGTTCTTATGGTCGGCCATGATGTTCCTCTCGTTCCGGCTTGAGGGCTCACTCCACTGGCTTTCGGCTTGTCACGGAGCGTGCCGAACGCGGTCGTGGGGCTGGTAAGCCACTGAGAGTGAGCGGGTTGCGGGCTGTCAGCCCAGGGGTCGTCTGGCCAGAGCCGCGGGTGCCGGCTGGCAATGTGCAGCGACCATTGGCGTTAAGTCCGCGTGCGACGCGCCTACTCGAGTCGCGCCAGCCAGAAATAGGTGAAGCCGTCACAGCACGGATCGGTCAGGGCGAGCGCGCCATCCGACAGCCTCAGCTCCTGCTCCTCCTGCCCGAGGACCGGCTCGTCGTAGCGCAGTCGCGCAGGGAATGGAAAGTCGGTGCCCGAGGCGGGCAGCAGCTCGAATCGCGTCGCGACCTCCACTTCGCCGTTCCGGGACAGCTCGATCCGATCCGGGGGCGTGATCCTGAGCGCCATAGTGAAGCCCTCGGATTCCGGCGTGATCGTCACGCCCGCGATGCCTCCTTCGGCTCGCACCCACTCCCAGGCGCCGAACAGACCCTCGGGGATCGGCTCGACCGGGGTGCTGCAACTCGACAGCAGGGCGAGGCATACGTAGGCGAGTAGGCCGGGCTTCAGCCGCCGATACGTCGAGCGCTTCCAGTGAGACCGCATCCTCAGACACCACCCATCGTCATGTACCGTATCATTTGCCGTCGGACCCCTCCCTCTATATGACGTTCCACCGCCGGCCGGGGTCACGGCCGCGAGAAGCTGAGGGATCTCACCACAGGCCCCTCACGGGATTCTCACTACAGACGCAACGAGTGGTGGGGCGTACGATTAGGCTCGCTCCCTGTACATTCGCTCCGGGTTTCGCTCTCGGTCTTGCTCTGAGCACGGAGGTTCAGATGTCCGCGACTTTGATACGCCGCGCCGCTACCCTCGCCATCGTCACGGCGCTTGCCACCTGGTTTGCATTCCACGGCGCGCCACACGCCGTCGCCCAGCAGACGTCGGAGGCCGCCGCATGCAAGGCCGGCAAAGATGGCGAACCGAGCTGGGACGTGGAGAACCCGCCCGGACCCCGGCTCGAGCTCGAGATCGATGTGGACGAAGGGACGTGGATGAGTCTCGATGTGAGTCCGGACGGCCGCGAGATCGTGTTCGATCTCCTGGGAGACCTGTACGTCATCCCGTTCGAGGGCGGTGAGGCGCGCGCTCTGACGAGCGGCTTCGCCTGGGACATGCAGCCGCGCTTCAGCTCCGACGGCCGGTTCATCGCCTTCACCACCGACCGCGGCTGCGGGGACAACATCTGGATCATGGGCCGCGATGGCTCGGATCCGCTGCAGGTGACGAAGGAGAGGTTCCGGCTGCTGAACAGCCCCGCCTGGACGCCGGACAGCGAGTTCATCGCTGCCCGCAAGCATTTCACCTCCACGCGCTCGCTCGGGGCGGGCGAGGTCTGGCTCTATCACCGGAGCGGCGGAAAGGGCCTCCAGATGACGGAGCGCCCGAACGAGCAGAAGGACGTCGGAGAGCCGGCCTTCTCTCCCGATGGGCGCTACCTGTACTACAGCCGCGACGCGACAAGCGGCGACAGGTTCCAGTACGACAAGGACGCCAATACCGAGATCTACCAGATCTTCCGGCTCGACCGCGAGACCGGGAGAACGGAGAGCTTCCTCGGCGGACCGGGCGGCGCGATCCGTCCCACGCCCTCACCGGACGGCCGGTACATGGCGTTCATCCGCCGGGTCCGATTCCAGAGCGTCCTCTTCCTCCACGACATGGAGTCGGGTGACGAGTGGCCTATCTACGATGACCTGAGCCGGGACATGCAGGAGACGTGGGCGATTCACGGGGTCTATCCTTCGATGGCGTGGACGCCCGACAGCCGTACGATCGTCTTCTGGGCGAAAGGGAAGATCCGGCAGGTGCAGGCGGAGACCGGCGCCGCCAGCGTGATCCCGTTCCGCGTGCGGGCGACCCTGCCGGCCCTGGAGGCCCTGCGCTTCCCCGTAAACGTTGCCCCCTCCGACTTCGAGCCGAAGATGCTCCGGTGGGTCGAGGTAGCCCCCGCGGGTGACCGGGTCGTCTACCAGACGCTTGGCCACCTCTACGTGAAGGACCTTCCGGACGGAACGCCGCGCCGCCTCACCTCTCAGACGGACCACTTCGAGCAGTACCCGAGCTTTTCACGCGACGGGCGATGGATCGTCTACACGACGTGGAGCGATGAGGAGCTCGGCAGCGTGCGGGTGGTCTCCGCCTCCGGCGGCGAGGGAAGGGCCGTGACCGTCGAGCCCGGTCACTACGTGGAGCCCGCCTTCAGTCCGGACGGCGGGACGGTGGTCTACCGGAAGACAGGGGGCGGCGGGCTTCGCTCGCCCACCTGGTCTCGCGAGACGGGGATCTACGCGGTGCCCTCCGCCGGAGGCGCCGAGCCTGTTCTCGTGACCCGGGACGGGCTTCGTCCACACTTCGGGGCCGACTCCGAGCGAGTGTTCGTGATGCGGTATACGGGGACGGACGTCGAGCGGAAGACGCTGCTCGCATCGCTGGAGCTGGACGGCAGCGACGAGCGGACGGATGTGGAGACGAGTCGGGCACGTGAGTTCAGCGTCTCACCGGACGGCGAATGGCTCGCCTGGCAGGAGCGCTATTACGCCTTTGTCGCTCCCTTCGTGCGAACCGGCAAGACGCTGGAGCTCGGTCCGAAGACCAAGAGCATCCCGATCAGCCGCGTCTCGAAACAGGCCGGCGAGTACCTGCACTGGTCCGGTGACAGCCGAAGCCTGCACTGGAGTCTGGGCCCCGAGCTGTACACCCTGGATCTCGCGAACGCCTTCGCGTTCCTCGATGGAGCGCCGGAAGAGCTCCCTGAGCCCCCGACGGAGGGAACGAACCTCAGCTTCACCGTTCAGGCGGACGTGCCGACGGGCTCGATCGCGCTCGCGGGGGGGCGGCTGATCACCATGCGTGGGGACGAGGTGATCGAGGATGGCGTCGTGGTGGTGGAAGGCAACCGGATCGTGGCGGTCGGTCCGCGCTCCGACGTCCAGATCCCGGGCGACGCCCTGGTGATCGACGCGAGCGGTCAGACCTTGATGCCCGGGCTGATCGACGCTCACTGGCACGGATCGATGGGTAGCGCCGGCATTATCCCGCAGGAGAGCTGGGTGAACCACGCCAGCCTCGGCTTCGGCGTCACCACCATCCACGACCCGTCGAACGACACCGGCGAGATCTTCGCGGCAAGCGAGTTGGCCCGGGCCGGCCTGATCACAGCGCCCAGGATCTACTCCACGGGAAGGATCCTCTATGGAGCGGCCGGCACCTACAAGGCGGAGGTGGACAGCCTCGCCGACGCGTTCTTCCACCTGAAGCGCATGAAGGCGGCCGGGGCGTTCAGCGTGAAGAGCTACAATCAGCCGCGACGCGAGCAGCGCCAACAGATCATCGAGGCTGCGCGGCAGCTCGAAATGATGGTCGTACCGGAGGGCGGCGCCCTCTTCCAGGCGAACATGTCGATGGTGATGGACGGCCATACGGGAATCGAGCACGCGCTGCCGGTCGGCTCCATCTACGACGACGTCGTGCAGTTCTGGAGTCAGACACGCGTGGGCTATACGCCGACACTCGTCGTCGCGTACGGTGGGCTGGGGGGAGAGAACTACTGGTACCGTCACACGGACGTGTGGGCCAACGAGAGGCTCCTCACCTTCGTGCCGCGCCGCAGGGTGGATGCCAGGGCGCGACGCCCGGTCCATGCGCCGGATGAGGAGTGGAACCATGTCCAGGCGGCGTCGGCCGCCACCCAACTCGACCGCTCCGGGGTCATCGTCAATATCGGCGCGCATGGCCAGCGGGAGGGCTTGGCGGTCCACTGGGAGATGTGGATGTTCGAGCAGGGCGGCATGGGGCCGCTGGAGTCCATCCGAACCGCGACGCTGAATCCGGCGCGGTATCTGGGAATGGACGGGGAGATCGGATCACTCGAACCCGGAAAGCTCGCCGACCTCATCGTCGTCGACGGCAACCCGCTGGAGGATCTCCGCGTCTCCGAGAAGGTCACCTACACGATGGTGAACGGCCGCCTCTACGACGCGGCGACGATGAACCAGATCGGGAACCACCCCAGCGAGCGGGGCCGGTTCTGGTGGGAGATGAGCCGGGCGTGGGAGGGCCGGCAGTAGGCTCTATTGGCTCGGCCCGACCCGGTATCATGTCGTTCAGTCGTACGCGACGCGCTCGAGAACCTGGCGCATGATCTCCGTACCGCGGCGCACGTTCTCGATGGAGATGCGTTCGTTGTTGCCGTGGACACCCGCCTGGTCCTGCACCGGGACGAGGAGGGGCGTGTAGCCGTAGGCGGCGATCCCGAGGTCGCGGAGGAAATGGCTGTCCGTGAAGCCGCTCGACACGGCCGGGACGACGACCGCGTCCGTGAATCGCTCCCGCATGATCGCCTCGAGAGTGGCGTAGAGGTGCGTGTCCGTGGGCGAGATGGCGGGGGTGAAGGCCATGATCGTCTGAACCTCGATCTCTTCGCCCGCGAGCCGCTGAATCTCGGCGATAAAGGCTCCCACGTCCTGGTCCGGCAGGACCCGGCAGTCCAGCTCGGCCGTGGCCGTCGGGGGGACGACGTTGATCTTGCCGCTTCCATCGAGTCGGGTGATCGAGCAGGTGTTGCGGGTGAGGGCGGCCAGCGTCGCGTCATGGGCCTGAAGGCGGGCCAGGAAGCCGGGCTCGCGAACCGAGCTCGCCACGTCGAGCAACGGCTCCGCCCACTCCTCACCCCGGATCACCGAGATCCCTCGGAAGTAGCGATCCACGACCGGAAGGATGCGCGGCTCCCACTCGTGCGCCCGGATGCGGTCGAGTCCCTCGAGCAGCTTCGTGACCGCCGACTCGGCCCGGGGTCGTGAGCCATGGCCCGGGACGCCGCTCGCCACCAGGCGGAGCCACACCGGTACCTTCTGCGTGACCTCGATCCCTACCTGCTTGGCGCCCGCCTCGGTCACGAGAGTCCGGCCGCCCTCGTTGAGCACGAACCCTACGCCCTCGAAGGCCTCGGGTCGGTTCTCGACCAACCAGCCGACGCCGTAGAAGCCTCCTGCCTCTTCGTCCGCCGTCGCCATGAAGATGACGTCGCGGTTCAGGGGGCGCCCGGAGCGGTGTAGGGCCAGAAACGCCTGCAGGTGCAAGATTCCGAGAGTCTTCGTGTCCAGGGCGCCGCGCCCGTAGACGTGGCCCTCCACGATCTCGCCCGAGAGCGGTGGCACGTCCCAGAACGCTGGATCGGCCTGGACGACATCACTGTGGTGAAGAAGCAGGACCGCCGGCTCGTTCCCGCCATCCAGGCGAGCCCAGATGTTGCCGCGACCGGGCGCCGATTCGGCCGTCTCGTACGGAATCCC